>CAMEYT010000075.1 GCA_945947685.1 uncultured Bacillota bacterium
CAGGCAACCCTAAAATTTATAATAAATTTGCACAAGTTGTCAATGCCGATACTTTTTATGCTTATAGTGTAGCATCGGTTGGTGCTTTGCTATCATCTAATTCTGTCCATACAAGTTCTTTTTCTTCAACAAGCCAATATAATTTTAGTGCTACAATGTCTGCAACATACAGCACACAAAGACAACAAAATGAATTAAATTCTGCTCAAAAGGAAACTCTTGACAAATATATGTCTTTACTTGAAAACTTATTGAGTGAAAGCAAAATTGAAAATAGTATAACAAATGGCGAATTAAATTATCAATTTACAATGATAGTGAATTATTCTAATTTGAATGGCGAAAAAAATTCTTATAAAATGCTATTTAATAAAACTCTAATAGATGAAGATGTTGAAGATTTTGAAGTTGAGCAAAATTATGCTATTGACGGAATACTTTTAATAGAAAATGAAGAATATCCAGTGGAAGGTTTATATAAAATCGAAACTGAAAATGGAGAGTCTGAAAGCGAGATGTTTTTCAAAGCTTTTACAAACACAAAAAAATCTTCCTATATTGAAGTTCAACAAAATTTTGAGAGCGAGATTGAAGATGGCAAACAAGAATTAGAGCAAGAATTTATTTATTCGTTATATAGCGAAGGTTTACTTGTTGAACAAAACACTATTGGATATGAAGCAGAAGGCAACGAATTAAGTTTGAGTATGAGTATTAAAAAAGGTGAAATAATCAATAATTTAATATTTGATGCAGAGAGTAAGGAAGGCAAACTATTAGTTCATGTTACTGGTAACATGAGTAATGAAAATGTGAATTTTTACATTCAATTCCAAGATGGTAAATATAATTATATTTAGACCAATAATTTGTCTAATGAATTAAATAAAAGTTAGAAAAACTAACTTGTATCAAACAAGAAAGAATAAAGTTAAAATAAAAATGTGAAACAAGTTTTGAAAATGTGGCATAAAATGTTTCACATTTTTCTTTTGTTGACCGTTATTTGGGACAAGGTATAGTATTTGTCAATGTTCGACAAAGAATGTTGTCGCTTTTGAAAGATTTTTGAGTTTTGTTATGCTATACTTAAAGTGGAATGGAAGAAAAATTTTATGTTAAGATTAAAGATGACTTTGGCGTAGTTCGTGAGTTTGAAGTTCCTACCCTTGAGATGAAAATTGCGATTGGCAACATTGACAAAGATTTAAAGGAACAAAACAAACAAGACGCTATGAACTATGCTCGTTCTTTTTCTGCCTATCCAACTGAGGACTACATAAGCTATAAAGCCAAGCAATTTGATGACAGCAAACTTATTTCATATTTTGAGCAGCAGCGAGAGATTTTGAAAAAAGCTATTTGGCAAGTTGTTAAAAAAATGACAAACGAGAAATACAAAAAGATTTTGTATATGCGCTTTAAGGGCAAAATGAAATTCAATAAGATAGCCGAAAAACTTGCCTGCTCAAAACAAAGCATATCTGATAACTACAAAACTGCGATTGACGATTTGAGAGTTTTGCTTTGTGAAGATAAAGATTTTCAAAACACATATTTCTTCAAGCATTGGAAAGAACATTTGAAGATTGAAACAAACTTAATTGCAAAAGAAAAGTTGAATGAGTTTGCAAAAACAAAAGACTTTTCTTCAATCATAACTATTGATAAAATTATTGATTTTGTTGATGAAGTCAAAACAATTCAAAAGAAAGATAAAAAGCTCGGTCTTGTTGATGACACTAAAAAAGCCTTTAAAGAACAAAAATTTAATTTGTTTGGCAAAGAATATTCTGTTCAAGATATGTTTGACATTGTTGGCGAATTTTTAGAGCCTTTTAGAGAAAAACAAGAGAAAAAATAAAAATTTTTAATAAATTTTACTGAAAATATCAATTTACCCCTGACTTTTGCCTGTTTTTTATACATATATGAGGGGCAAATGCAAATTAAAGAGAACTGCGAGCCACCAGCAGTTCTTTTTTCTTTGTGAAAATTTATTAAAAGGAGGATTAAAAATGCAACGCTTCTTAATTTACAAAACTTGGAGGAACTATGGCAAGAATTAAAACAAAAGATTTGAAAGACCGATATTTGTTTAGAGTTTATGACGAAAACGAAAGCGAACTACTGCACCGAGCAATCACAAAGTTTAAAGACAAATTTGATAGTCTAAATGACGCCATAAAATATTTTGCTTTGGTTGGTGCTGACAAAATGCTTGGCGACAACAACTTAAATCAAAGCATAAACTTTTCGGAAATACGAAAATATTTGCAAAGCATAGATGACAAACTTGCAGACATTTCTGGCAGGCAAAAAATGGACTTTGTGGAAACAAACGCTGAAATCAAAACAAATCAATCACTCTTAAACTTGATAACAAAACTTTTACACAAGGTAAATCAAATCAATATTGGCAATTACACAAACGATTGGAAGTATTCCCCGCTTGATGAATATGGACTTGAAGAAGAAAAACAAAATCACTTGCAGGAGCTTATGAATGACTAATAATGCGACCCCAAATGTTGTTTACAAGCAAGAATTTTTTCTTCCACATTATGAGGACGAGAAAATGCAAGACAAGAGAAATTATTATTCATCAAACAAATATAGCGATTACCTAAAATACATTGCAACAGGAATTAAAGACCTACAAAAACTTGACTTTGTGGAATATTCAAACAACAACTCAAAATCTTCTGGAATCTTCAATCAAGATGGAAAGATGAGTAAAAAAGATATTGCAAATGTGCGAAAAAATTTAAGAGAAACACAGTCAGTTATTTGGAGTGGCGTCATCTCGTTTGAAGAAAAGTTTGGACTTAAATGGTGTAATAACTTTGAGCAAGCATACAATCTTGTTAAAACCGAACTGCCAAAATATTTCAAACGAGCAGGACTTAAAGCAGAGAACATTGAGTGGTTTGCAGGACTGCATGAGAACACCGACAACAGACATATTCACATCATCTTTTTTGAGAAGGAGCCACAGCGAATTAAAGGCAATAAAAAGATATTTTCTCGTGGTTATATTTCAGACAAAGCAATGGACTTTTTCAAAGCCAACTTGGAACTCGCTGCAACCGATTTTAAGGCTCGTGAGATAAAAGTAAGAACAAACTTAACAAAGAGTTTTAACGAGCAAATAAACGACATCTCTGGGCTTAAAATGAAGGCTTTGCTTTTAGGTTTGGCAAATCAATTTCCTGAAAGTGGACACCTTTATTACAACTCTGAAAATATGCAAAACTTAAAATCGCAAGTTGACAATATCACAAATTATATTATCAAACATAATCCAAATATTTCACTCTACAAAGATGATTTTGACGAACTTGTGAAAGAAAAAAATGACAAAGTAAATAGTTATTGCAAGCGAAATGGTTATGATAAACCGAACGAAAGTGTTGGCGACAAAATGATGAATGACATCTATCGAAGGCTTGGAAATGTTGTTATTGAAAGTGCAAAAAATTTAAAGATTGAAGAAGAACAAAGGACAAAACTAAACGCAAAAAATTTAGTTGAAAAACGAATGCAAAAAAGCAAATTAAAAAGAGAACTTGATGAGTGTTTATATCTTAATTCAAAGGTCGAATACGAAGCTATCAAAGCCTTTCAA
>CAMEYT010000076.1 GCA_945947685.1 uncultured Bacillota bacterium
CTATCGAAGAAGGACTTCGTTTCGCTATTCGTGAAGGTGGAAGAACAGTTGGTTCTGGTGTTGTTTCAACAATCATTGAATAATCATTATTTAAAAAAACTCAGTCTTAGGATTGAGTTTTTTTGTTGAAAAATATTTATTGTTATAAGCTAAAATTATTGCAAGTATTTTAAAATTATGATAACAGTTATAACAAAAATATGATAGAATAAATTGATGGAGGAAATATGAAAAGAATAGCGAAATTTGAAAAAGTAAGTTTAGAAGAATTTGCAAAGGTGTTTGATGATAAGGAGGAAGCAAAGAAAATTTATGAAAAAATACAACTGCCCCAAAGGGCAACCCGCGGCTCTGCAGGATATGATTTCTTTGCACCATTTGATATTGTCTTGAAACCTAATGAAACAATTAAAGTTCCAACTGGAATAAGATGCCAGATGGAGAGTGGCTGGGTGCTTAAACTCTATCCAAGAAGTAGTCTAGGCTTTAAATATAGACTTCAATTAAATAATACTGTTGGAATCATTGATGAGGATTATTATTATTCAGATAACGAGGGACATATTTTTGCTAAGATAACAAACGCGACTAATGAAAATAAAGTTTTAGAGATAAAGAAGGGACAGGGCTTTATGCAGGGATTGTTTATCGAGTTTGGAATTACTTATGATGATGATGTTATAACACAGAGGAATGGAGGTTTTGGAAGCACAAATAAATCAATTTAATAAAAATAGTTGACTAATATAGCCTATTACGCTAGACCACATAAAACAATGGGATGTATAATGGAAGAAAATAAAGAAATACATAATCAACAAGAAAAACAAATTATTCAACAGAATCAGAATTAAAATCAGAATTACAATCAAAACTTTAATCAAGCATATAATCAGTCAGTTGTTCCGAACACATCTGCACAGCAAACAGGAGAAAGAAAAACAGGAATTGGCGTTCTGTGTGGATTTATTGGCTTAATCGGATTAATTATTGGATTATGTTCATATAAAGAGGGAACAGTTGAAAGAAAATCATTTTTGAAGGGCTGGGGAATTACTTTTGGAATCACTGTTGGATTATCTTTTATTCTTACAATAATCTACTATGTGTTGATATTTTCTATTTAAGATTTATTTGGATAAGGAAATATGTAAACATCGCTTTACATATTTTTTTTATTTCTCTTTATAATAAATTTATGACCGAAAAAAGTAAAAAAATTTGGAGAATATTTCTCGTCTTATTTGTGATAATCGCCATTTTAGTTGGAGGATTTTTAGCATTATATTTTTCTGGACTTTGGGAGGAATTTAATTCGGTCGATAAGATTAGAAATTTAATTCAATCAACGGGTTTTTGGGGGAAATTAGTTTTTTTCTGTTTGCAGTTCTTGCAAGTAACATTTATACCTATTCCGTCTACAATTTTAACGATTGCAGGAGCCATTCTATTTGGACCGCTCCAAGGTTCATTGTTAAGTTTAGCGGGGATTTTCTTGGGAAGCGCAGTAGCATTCTTATTAGGACAGACATGTGGACGAAAATTAGTTGAATTTATGGTGGGAAAGGATAGCTGTAAAAAGTGGACAAAGTATCTTAGTAAAGCTAAGTTTGGATTTATTATAATGATGTTATTGCCTATGTTCCCTGATGATATTCTTTGTCTAGTAGCTGGATTGACTGATATGTCTTGGAATTTTTTTATGATAACAAATATTATTTCTCGTCCGATTGGAGTCTTTATGACTTCATTTTTGGGAAGTGGAGATATAATTCCATATTCAGGTTGGGGACTTTTTGTTTGGGGGGTAATTTTAGCAATATCTATAGTTGCGATTTATCTCACAACGAAATATCAAGAACAGATTGAGAGTTTTATCTACAAGAAATTTAAAAAGAGAAGAAGGAGTTAGATTAATTCCTTTTTTATTTGATTTTTTTTCAATTATATGATATCATTTTGCTAAATAGGAGAAAAATATGGGAGTAGTTGGTAAGATTTTTGAGTTTTTGGGTTTTGAAGGTGAAAAAAAGGAAGTAAAGCGTAAACCTAAAAAAGAAAAAAAAGTAAAAGCAACTTTTAATCTCAAGAAGAAAAATAAGACTGAAAAGGTTGATGCGATTGACGGAATTAAGGTTGTTTATCCCGAGATTTTAGATGATGCGCACGATTATTTATCATACATTAGAAATGATGAGCCTGTAATCATTAGTATTGAAGAATGTCAAGATGATGAGCTTGATAAGATAATTGCTTTTCTATCAGGGGCAGTAGAAATGGTGGGAGCAAAGATTACTCTGCTTGAGAAAGGAAAATATTATATTGTTTTGCCAGAAGGAGTAGAAATTGAAACGGAAGCTAGATAAAAAATACCAGAAAATGCTATTTATTTTTCTGCCTTTAATATCCGTTATTTTAATAGCCGATTTATTGACAAAGTATTTTGTAAATAAAGGAATGGAGTTAGGTGCAGAGAAAGATTTTATTCCAAAGATTATTAATTTAGTTAATGTGCATAATAGTGGGGCTGCTTGGAGTATTTTTTCAGGCAATCAAGTGTTTTTAATAGTGTTTACTTTTATTTTTCTTGTTGCTTTTGGATATTTCTATTATAAAGAAAGTAAGAACGGTGTTTTATTCCATATTGCGGGTGCATTTATTGTAGGGGGATGCATAGGAAATCTTGTCGATAGGCTTGCATTTGGATATGTTCGAGATATGATTCATCTTGAATTTTGGTCATCATTTCCTGTGTTTAATGTGGCAGATAGCTTTGTATGCATTGGTGTCTTTTTGATGATATTATTTTATATTATCTATGCAGTTAAATCTCACAAAAAAAGGGAGAAGATAAATGGATAGATATTTAGTTAAAAAAGAAGATTCAAAGAAAAGATTGGATATTTTAGTTTTGGAGAAATTTCAACAATTAACCCGTTCAAGAATAAAAAACTTAATCGAAAGTGGAGAGATTAAACTCAATGATAAAATTGTTAAATCTGGAGAAAAGGTTAAGGAAGGGCAGGTTATAACTTTAAATATAAATCAAGAAAAACCTTTAGATGCTGAGGCTGAAGATATATATTTTGAAATTGTCTACGAGGATAAAGATTTGTTAGTTATCAATAAACCACAGGGGTTGGTAGTTCATCCATGTCTTTCTACAAAAAAAGGAACATTAGTCAATGGATTATTGGCGAAGGTAACTGACTTAAGTGGTATAAATGGCGTTTTAAGACCGGGAATTGTGCATAGATTAGATAAAAATACATCTGGCTTAATGTTAGTCGCAAAAATGACTTAGCTCATATTTCTCTAGCGAAACAGATAAAAGATAAGACTTGTAAAAGAAAATATTTAGCTCTTCTTGAAGGGAATTTAAAAGATGAAGAGGGAAGGGTTGAAACATATTTAGACAGAAGCAAAAAAGATAGAAAGAAGATTGCTGTTTCGGATAGTGGGAAATTGGCAATAACGGACTATAGAGTTGTAGAGAGATTTCAAAAAAATTGTTTAGTGGAATTTTCGCTTTTGACAGGAAGAACTCATCAGATAAGAGTTCATTCAGCGTATTTACATCATCCTGTCGTTGGAGATGATGTCTATGGCAAGGGAGAAAAAG
>CAMEYT010000077.1 GCA_945947685.1 uncultured Bacillota bacterium
TGTGCTCCAAAAACTCTGTTATCTGGCAAAAATGTTACTTTTGTTCCCGTTTTTTTGCACTTTCCAATCTCCTTAAGCGGTGTTTCTACAATGCCGCTTTTAACTTTTCCATTAATTTCGGGAGAATGAAATCTAATATTATATTCCTTGCCGCCTCTATAAACTGTTACATCACACCATCTTGATAAAGCGTTAGTTACCGACGCTCCAACACCATGCAATCCACCCGAATATTTGTAATTAGCAGTTGAAAATTTTCCTCCAGCGTGCAACTTTGTGTAAACAACTTCAACACCTGATTTGTGCAAAGTAGGATGCATATCAACAGGAATTCCTCGTCCATTATCCTCTACTGTAGCGCTGCCATCAGCGTTAAGTGTTATTGTAATCATATCACCATATCCACATGCAATTTCATCAATAGCGTTATCTACAATTTCCCATAATAAGTGATGGAAACCCTTTACTCCTGTCGTTCCGATATACATTCCAGGACGCAAACGAACTGCATCCAACCCTTCTAATACAACTATGTCTTTTGATTCATACTTCTTTTCAGTCATACCTTCTCCTAAGTTAGTCTTTTCTAAGTTAGTATATCACATTTTAAAAATTTATCAAATAATTTGCCAACTTTTAATTAATTTGTATATTTATACGATTTAATGTATTTTTATAATAAAATCAAAAAGAAACAATCATACATCCTTTTCATAAAAAAAAGAAAAGTTACATAAAATATGGATAAGGAGTTTAATATGAAAAAAATCGTTTTTACCGGAGGAGGATCAGCTGGACATGTATATCCTATAATTGCACTGTTTCCCTATTTCAAAAATTATGAAATTCATTACATTGGAACTAATGGAATAGAAAAGGATATCATCTCAAAATACAAGGATGTAATTTATCACGAAATTCCTGCTGTGAAACTTGTTAGGAAAATGACTTTCAAAAATTTTTCAATTCCTTTTAAGCTACTTACAAGCATTAGAAAAACAAAGAAAATTTTGCGTGAAATTTCCCCAAATATTATTTTCTCGAAAGGTGGATATGTGGCTGTTCCCGTGGTATTTGCTGGAAGAAAACTAGGTATCCCCGTTGTAAGTCATGAATCGGACCTAAGTATGGGATTAGCAAATAAATTAATTCTTAAAAAATGTAATGCTATGTGCACTACATTCCTAGAAACAACAAAAGGAAGGCCAAAATGTATTCATACAGGTCAGCCTATAAGGCAAGAAATAATGAATGGGGTATCTTGTAATATTAAAAATAAATTTTCTAATAATAATCCAATTCTCTTAGTTTTAGGAGGAAGCCTAGGGGCAAGATTTATCAATGAAAAAATAGTCGAAAATCTCGACAAATTGCTAGATATTTTTAATGTAATTCATATAACTGGGAAAGGCAATTTAAATGAGGTAGAAAAAGAAAATTATATTCAAATTGAGTTTGCTCCTAATATAGCAGACTACTATGCTTGTTCGGATGTTGTTGTTTCACGAGCGGGTTCTGGGGTTATAAATGAATTACTATATTTAAGGAAACCAATGTTGCTTATTCCCCTCTCCAAAAAATGTTCCCGAGGGGACCAAATAGAGAACGCTAATTTATTTAAAAAATTAAAATATGCTGAAGTTATTGAAGAGGAACAATGGACAAAAGAATTGTTTTTTAAAAAGTTAAATTATCTGTTAAAAAACAAGGAAATAATTAGACAAAATATGAAGCAAATTGGAGTTAATAATTCAAATGAAAAAATTGTCGAAATAATCAAAAAATATGAGCATTTAAATATTTTAAAAGATGAATAATTTTCATCTTTTTATTTTTTATAATAAACTAATTTTTTTTGATTTTTTATATATTTTTTATTTATATATTTTCTTCAATATTTTTTATAAATATTATTTAAAAAATTTTTGGTATTCCATACCCCTCAATGTTACGATTATACGTAATTCCTTCTCCTTTTGACATTAATATTTGTTTAATTTTTTCTGGTGTTAAATTTGGATATTTTTCTAAAATTAAGCACGCCAATCCTGCAATCATTGGAGTTGCAACACTTGTGCCACTTAATTTAGTATATCCTCCCTTTTTATCACAAGAAGTAATATCTACTGCCGGGGCAATTACATCAGGTTTATATCTATTAAACACTGGACCTCTTGAAGAAAACTCTGCTATTTCAAATAATCTTTTATCATAAGTATAATCGTCAAATCGATTATCGTCAAATCCTCCTACTGTTATTATTCGGGAACTTACACCTGGGCTCTTTATTGTCTGAAATTCTGGGCCTGAGTTTCCCGCAGCAGACACAACAACCACACCATCTCTCCATAAGGACTCTGCCCCAATCATTATTGGATCATTATATCCAAGCGGCTCACTACCAAAGCTCATACAAACAACTCGGATATTTTTCTTTTTGTGATTGTCAAAAATCCATTCCATCGCATCAAGAATTTTATTTGAATACGCCTCCCCATTTTTATCTAGGGCTTTTAGAGAATAAATCTCAGCTTGAGGAGCTATTCCAGCATATTTCCCAACGCTGCTATTTCCTCCTCCAGCAAGAACTCCGCTAACAAATGTTCCGTGGCCATTATCATCATAAGGATATACTTTGTTCCCTACAAAATCTACAAATCCCTTAACTCTCTTCTTTGCTAAATAAAAATCTAAATGAGGAGAAATGCCAGTATCAATCACACCCACAGAAATCCCCTTTCCTGTCAAATCTGACTTATCACACCCGAGTATTTTCTTTGATACATTCATCATCATTGATGCTGTCGCAACTGAGTAAATTTTTTCAACATTAACTAATTTAGCAAGATTTAATAATTCATTTTTTCTTGCTTTTATAAAAAAAGATTTTATGAATAAATATTCATTTAATATCTCTATTTTTTCTTGCTTTAGAAACTTTTTTACCTGGCTAAAATTTTTTGCTCGAACAATACAGGTGATTTTTTTATCGTTATCAAGAGTTACAACGCTCGATAAAAGTATGTTATCAATCTTTAAATTCATCTCAAATTTTCCAATAAATTCTTCAGTTCGTTATACGTTTTTTGAGGAATAAAACCTTTTATATTTTCTACACTTTGCACGAGAGAGTTATAATCAAAAGTTCCCTCTCTTTTTTGCTTTGCTACCTCTTCAAAAAGTGTCGCAGTCAACTGACCGTTATCCATTGATTTTAATTCATCATAACGTTTTCTAACCTCTTCTTCAGTCATACCCTTGCTTGTTATTCTCTCCTCTTTTTCAACTTTCTGCTTTGTAAACTCTGAAAAACTCATTTTCCCTCCTCAAAAATATTTTATGTTTTAAATCTTTTCTATTCTACATCAAAAAGTATTTTCATATATAATAATATGAACAACTTTAATAATAATTTCAAAAATAATAAAGCCTCTCAACTATATCCTGATGAGGCATATCCCCAACAAACCCAGCAGACTGAGGAATCAAAGGCTAGTCAAAATCCCATTCTTCCTCTCCTTCTTTCTGCGATGAAAAATGGAGATAATTCAGATAATTCTGCACTACTCTCTA
>CAMEYT010000078.1 GCA_945947685.1 uncultured Bacillota bacterium
TTATTACTTGAATTATATTCCAAAACCTTCTTTATTAATCCAGCATCCCCAACAAAGTCATAGGTCATTCCACCGTAGAGAGGCTCATTGTTTTCTTCAATTTTAATTGTTCTTCCAAAAGTGAAATTCAATGTTGCAATTCCCGATTGAATTGAGATTGTTTCATCATTCTTTGTTTCTTTAGCAGTAAATATCAATGCAAATGTCGTCTCTGTTGTAAAATTATAGCTAGATAAAGGTGTAATAGCCAATGTTTTTGCTTTATAGTCATATGTGATTGTTGCGATTGGTTCTTCGGGTTTATTTAAATTAAATCTCTTGAGCGTATCTGCGTCTCCAGCTTGTTTAGTTCCTTCAACTAGAGTTAAGTTAGTCCCAACATTTCCGGTTGCTATTTCAGTAATAACATTTTCGCCAACTGTTGAAATTGTGGTTCCAATCTGTCTGAGTGTGGTGATTGTAAATGTTTGTTCGCCTGCTGGATTTAAATCAATTTCTGCACTTCCCTTATACTCCACTCTTATGCCTTCAGCTTCTATAATATATTCGGATGAACTAACATTTAAGTAGAATGTATATTCACGAACTCCGTTAACAACATCGGTATATGTTCTATTCATAACAACTTTGACATTTTTCTCGTCCTTAGACATTTCGATTGTCATTTTATCTCCCTTGAAGATGATTGTTATGAATCCTCCTGCGGTGTATCTTCTCTCTTCTCCTGTGATTGTTTCATTTATAGAATAAACACCACCAATTGTATATTCAGTCCCATCATTTCTGACTATAGATTTAATTTGGTTTGTGAAAGCTGGAGATGCGTCTGCGTCTCCCTTCTTTACAATAAATCTTTGGACATTATTTTCCTTTGCATTGAGATCTTTTGTAAGTGTTCCGTCTACGTCCAAGTATTCCACATTTCCACTATAAGGATAATTTTCAGTAATAGTGAGATCATTAGTTATTCTCAATCTATAGAGAATAATATATGATTTATTTCCTATGCTTGATAACATTTGAACAATCGCATATCTCTCCTCGTCAGCCAACGATTTGATTGTTATGAAGTTATCATTTTCGTTTGCAATTTGAATTAAGCCTGAGTCTCCGACATCTCTGAGTGTATAGTATTCTATAGTGTATTCCTCGTCTCCTATTTTAATTGTTCCATTATTCTCTGTAATAGAGTGTCCGTCTGGTAAAGTAAGGACAAGTTTCTTGTTTTCATCTAAACTCCAAGTATATGGTGTTTCTCCAATTTTAATCTTATCAAAACTTGAAGAAATTTTATTCCCATTAACAAGTTTAAGTGCTAAATCTTTGCCAGCCACTTTATTATTGAGTTCACTTCCAGAGATTTTAACTAATTTCTGCTCTGCTATAACGCTGAGTGTTGATACATATGATGCTGTATTATATATTCCTTCAGCAATTCCTTCAGCAATTAAAGTTAGTGTCTTATTATCTTCAGATACACTCCAAGTGTAGTTAAGGTTTACAGAGTTTGCAGTTGTAAATGTGAGCTTTTGTCCTTCTGTCGCTTGCACTTTGTCTTCAGCATTTGCTGTTGACTCGAGAGTAAGTGTTGTAACAGCTGGTTCCCCACTTGTTTCAACTTTCCATTTATATGTTTTTCCATTTATTGTGATATTATTATTTTCTGCAACAACATACTTATTTTCATTTTCAAAGATAATTTGATATGATGATCCCGCACTCTTTGTTGAATAGATATCCATTGGAAGTTCTGCATAGTTTTCAGCTTGTATCAAAAGTGTTTTAAGATCAAAGTTCTCTTTTTCTGTGTTGTAGTTGTCATAATATGCAAATATGCTATTCACTTGAGCGATTACAAGTGGGATTCTAACATAGGCAACTGGCTCTCCAGTTAATTCATCCTCATACATTGCTAGAGGCAAGTAATATGATTTGCCTTGTGCAATTAAGTCTGTTGGTGCCGTAACTTGAAATTTTTGAACATCCGTCTTTGTGAATAAGGTTGGATTTTCGTTTCCAACAAGGTCAAAAGAGTATGTATTTTCCGAAAAGTCTGCTAAAGAAGCTTTTAAATCTATTGTTTCTGCGGAATATTTGAACAGAATCACATCTTCTCCACCATATCTAACTTTTTGCATATAATTAGATGCAAGTGTGCTAAGTTTACCATAATCATATCCAAGAACTAAACTCATTTCTTTTTCAATAGCATTCCCTGCGTAATCGCGAATTACTATTGGTTCTTCCCCACTTGCTGTGCTTATTAAGATTGTAAATTTTTTATCTAATTCTCCATATTGAAGATTTAAAACTTTCCCATTTATTTTCTTAAATTTGATTGTTGTTGTTCCTAGTTCCGTTGTTGATTCTAGTTCAACAGGGAAGTTGCTATCAACTCCAGTAATTGAGTAGCTTAAACCACTGATTTCATTTGCTTTTGTCTGATATTCTGTTTTAGACCAAACATATTGTTCCAAAGTGAAATAATTTGAAATATCATCTGTATCTCCTTGAGCAATGTCAGTATAGTTGAGTATTGTTCCTTTTGATACAAATTCAATATTTGGATAAACACGAACGTTAAAAGTTTGATAGAAAGCATACTTATTCCCGTTTATTTCATATAACGTAAATGTCATATCTGTTGGTTCATATACTTGTTCAAACTTGAAAGAGTTTGATGTTGTATTAATTGTAATATTCTCTGAATCTGTGCTTGCGGTATTCTCCCAATCAATAGCTATTGATCCTATTTGATCCTTTATATAAACTTTCTTAACATTTCCTCCAAGAGGAATCTCATAGTCTGCGAACACTCCAGTATAAACTATTCCATTAGCATTTGTATAATCAGCTGGTTTTGCTACAGTGTTCTCCCCTCTATCATATTGAGTTGGCAGAGTTACAACTCCTGTGATATTATTCACGAATATTAAATTTAAGTCAATTGAAATTCCAACACCTTCAATTCTCAATTCCAATGGATAGTCAACACCAAAGTCATTTAGTATTTTAATGCTTTTAATTGCTGTTTCAGAAGTAATATTTTCCAATGTTAGTGGTGTCCTATCTGTTCCAATAAGTTGGAGCATACTTGTTTCTGTTCCTCCAACAATATAATTTTTATTATCTCCCATTCCAGCAATATTTCTCAGTTTGAAGGTTAATGTGCCCCCATATTCCTTGAATTTTTCATTGTTGTTTTGAGACTCTGGATCGCCAACAAAGACTTTTACAAGTTTGTCAAGAGTAATATCATTATCCTTAAATCCTGCTTTCTTTACATTGACTGATGTTAAGTTTGTTTCCTCGGAAACTGAATTTGTATCATTAACAGCGTTATCGTTCTTTTGATTACTATCATCATCTTTCAAATATTGAATTCTTGTAACTTTTTCACTTGTAAATGTAAAGTTCACAGATACAGACGCAGCCCCTGATGAAATTGTTAAACTAACATCACTTGATTGACTTGTAATGCCATTTTTAAATTCAACTTGTTTATTTATATTATCTACTTCAATTAAATTGCTATTTGAAGAGGTCAAGTTGATTGTAGAATTA
>CAMEYT010000079.1 GCA_945947685.1 uncultured Bacillota bacterium
ATAGCACTAACTTTGACTTTACTTCAATTTTTACTTCCTAAAATTTAAATAATTTAAAATTGCTTTTGGAACTTCTTTGTTTTTACTAAATATTGTTTCAAGAAATATTTCACTTATTGGATGAGATAGATAATCAGCTCCCAACTCAATTGTAAAAGATGGAATATCATACTCTTGAGCAATATAATCTGACAATCCACCCGTGCTATTTCTACTAACTATAGGCATATACCCATTTTTAGATGACACAATTTTGACAAGTTCCCTTTCTTGTCTTAAAGTTTCATCGCTTTTTTTAAAACCATAGTAAATTACTTCTCCTTTTGAGTGAAAGGCGATATGTGCATCAATTTTTATTTTCTTTAAATAGTTAATAATATTTAAATTCTCTATTTCTGAGTTTGGATAATATCCAATAAAATTTTCTCGTGCAAGTTTTTGAATATTACTCACTCCCCCTCCCCATTTTGCATCAAAATTTACATTCAAATCAACGCCGTTAGCATTTGCTTTCCATAAATTAAATAATTTTCCACCATTAATATCAATTAAAAAACGTTGCAATTTTTCATCCTGAATAAACTTTACTCCATCCATTACAAGTCTAACTCCATCAGGATTTAGTAAAGGAATAAAATATATCCCTCCAACTATTTCCTCTTTTATCATATATTTAAGTTCTTCTATTAAAAATAATGAAGAAATATATTCTCTTGCGTGAATCCCTCCAGTCAATAAAATCTGTTTTCCTTCGTTACTCCCGATGTGATAGGAATAAACTGGCTCTCCCAAAAGACTTCTGCCTATCTTATTATTTTCTGCAATTTCTTTTATTTTTTCTAATTGATATTTAATCTCTATATATTTCATAAAATTATTATATGTTTTTAATTATTTTATTTATTAAAAATTTTTATATTTTTATGCTTAATTTTAATAAAAAAAACCGCTATATACACGGTTTTTACTATTTTTTAATTATTTTTTCAATTCAATTGAAATTGATAATATTTTGCTATTTTCTTCTATTTTCACATTATCTGAAATCTCAATTCCACCAATCACTAAAATCTCATTTCCAGATGCTAAAACTGGAATATAATCCCTTATTCTTTGAGGTATTTTTTTGTCAATAAAGTATGATTTTAATTTCTTTGTTCCTCCCCCAAATTTTGTAAACACATCTCCATCTTCTCTATACCTCCAAATAGCATCTTCTGGAATTTTATTTTCATCTACAAATAGGCAATTATTGTTATTTTCTAATGTTCTCACTCTCTTCGTGATAATCTTTCCCATATTTGGAATTTTAACTTCTCCCAGTTCAAATGCAGCTCTTAACTCAGGTCTGTTCTTCAATTTATTGCATAGTGCTAAATAATCATATTCTTTTACTGCTGTTACCTCATAAGGAAGTTGAATTTTTCCTCCATTGCTTCCGTTTTTAGCTAACTCCCTAATTAACTCAATGTGTTTTTTCTCAAAATCCTTCTTTATTCCCACTTTTTTGAATATTTTAATTAACAATCTATTTAATACTGACACTGGATATGAGAAATATGTAAGAGGAATTTTTGCAACATCATCATTATAAATCACACCATCATCATTTACATATTTATTGATATAGTCATCATCTTCACTGACAATTCTTCCAAATGATACAATTCCTGCTTCTGCACCAGGCCAACGTTCACAAATTTGAGGAAGTATAACATTTCTCAAGAAATTTCTATTATATTCAATGTCATTATTTGAATTATCTTGAACATAATCAATGTTATTTTCGTGAATATAAATCATAATTTCCTTCTTGGATACATTTAACATCGGACGAATATATATTCCGTCGCGAATAGGCTCCATTCCTCTTGCCCCAGCAATACCTGATCCTCTAAATATATGCATAAGAATTGTTTCCGCTTGGTCGCTTTCGTGATGAGCAAGAGCAATTTTATCTATTACACCTCTTTGAATTAATGATTTGAATACCTCATATCTTCCTTCTCTAGCTGCTGTTTCAAGGCTCTCTCCTCTCTCCTTAGCTATACTTGGAGAATTTATCTTAAATTTATACGCTCTGACACCCATTTCTTGGCATTTTTCCATTACAAATCGTTCTTCATCTCTACTTTCTTCTCTGATTCCGTGATTAATATGAATAGCAACTACTTCAAAATCTAATTCTTCTTTAATTCCATTTAAGTAATGAAGTAAAGCCATAGAATCGCTTCCTCCACTAACTCCAACACCAATAACCTCTCCCGGCAAAATTAATTTTTTTTCTTTAATAAACTCTTTAATTTTTTCCATCTTAATAATTACATCCTTCCTATAAAATCTAGTATATTTATTTTTTTTCATATTTTTTCAAGAAAAGCTTTACTGCTTGCTGATATTTTTCTGTTTCATAAATATATGACCCCGCATGAGGTGCGTTATCTATTAAAAGCAATTCTTTATTGTTCGGTTTTTCATCATAATTCATCAATGTATTATAATAAGGAACCATTTTATCCTTTTTCCCGTGTATAAACAAAATAGGGACTTTTGTTTTCTTTAACATCTCAGGAATTTTATAATTTGAAAACTTAATTCCCGTGAAAATGTAAAGCCAGAATTTTACAAACCAAATTGTTGGATACATTGGAAAATGCAGATAATTTATTATATATCTAACCTGCTCATCCGGACAAGCATATCCACAGTCGGCTATAATATATTTAACCGTTGCTGGCACTTTATTACTTGCCATAAGGACTGTAGATGCTCCCATTGAAATTCCCAACAATAAAATCTCATCTGGTTTGTATTTTTTATTTATAAACTCAATCCACTTTATACAGTCCTTTTGTTCTCTAATTCCAAAAGTAATTAATTTACCCGAACTCTTTCCGTGGCTTCTTTGACTCACAAGACAAATATTGTATCCTAATTTTTGAAAGAAAGAAATCATTCCACTAAACTCATTTCTCGCAGAATCTCTATAGCCATGAAAGAAAATCGCTACTTTTGTTGCTCCTTCAGTTTTTAGATATAAACTATGAAGTTTCATATTCCTATAATTTAATTCCAAATCTTCAAATGGCTGCTGATCAAACCAAGCAAAATCCTTAAGCATTCGCTCTTTATCTTTTCGATATCCAGACAAACGAAACTCAAGAGGAATTTTATAGTCTATTTCCAATCCTCTGTAGAATACAAGGCAATAACACACCAACGATACTATAAAAGTGATAAACAGCAGAGATGTTACAACTATAAGCAATATCCACCAACTAGACATACTTTCCTCCTATTTTTTATGATACAATTTTAACAAAAAAATATCAACAATTTCAAGACAAATAATAAAATTTTTATATTTTTTTATTAATAAAAAAAGAAAGCAGACCAAGTTCTGTATTCACTTGAGAAAGACGTATATTCACCTACGTAACTATAACAAATGGATACAAAGAACAAAGTTCTGCAAACTTTTTATTAATACATGAGAGAGCCAACTGTTCGAGGATATAACTCAACATCTCTAATGTTTGATATTCCCG
>CAMEYT010000080.1 GCA_945947685.1 uncultured Bacillota bacterium
ATTGACTTTGTTAATTTAATGAGTAGAGATACAAGTATAAATATGAGGGCGATTAGTAAAACGACTCCTAGAATTACATTGCTTGAGATAATTGCTGCAAGTTGATTGAATATAGCCGCTAAACTTGTTCCCTTAACATTCGAGTAAGTGAGCAAAACACTCAAAGCATTGTTCGAAAAATGAATTATCATTGCAGGATAAATTGTTTTTGTGTAGAAGGTTATATATCCTAAGAAAAGACCTATCACAAAGGCATAAAACACTTGATCAATGTTCATATGGAGTAGGGCAAACATAGCGGAACTAATAATAATCGACCATTTGTAATTTTTGCCCATTTTTGTGTTTAGCAACATTCCTCTATGAGCTGTTTCTTCGCATATTGCAGGCAGCACAGCAGTTAAAATTAAATTCACTAAAAGTAGCCATATTGGATAGGAAGTCAGAGCCCCGCCAACTAATCCACTTCTATATCCTATCCATTCTAAAATACTGCCGAAAAAGGAGGAAATAAATACATTTAAAAAGAAAACAACTATTCCCATAAGGAAACAGAGAATAACTGTCCGTCCTGCAATTTTTCTATAGCCATAGAAAGTCAATGTGTCTTTAACCTTGTTTTTGCTAGCAGCTGAGAATATGAAGACTGAGCCACCAAATAGTAAAATAATTTGCCCAACAATAGAAAAGACAAGATTGAACCAGCTTCCTAACCCCGAAAAAACTCCAAATGCTGATAACATTCGGATAATAACAAAGCATATAACTATGCCGAAATAAATTCCATATGCGAGTGGTTTTATTCTTTTTTCATTATTCATTCTTTTAATATATTCCTATTTTTCAAATTTAATTCTTATGAAGCGGGAGTTATAGGTATTTCAATAAAGCTTGTTACTGTATTTGCAATAAAAATTAATCCCATTACTATAATTCCCAATATTAAACTTATATTAGGACATTTTCCCTCCGCCTGTTTTTGTTCAATGGTTGTAGCTTTTTCAATATTAAGTTTACTCTTCTTTTTAAAATAAAATTTGTCGATGAGAAACATTATTACAAAAACTACGATAAATAGTAAAACAGCTAATGTCCAGAAAAGCCAGTTCTGTTTTGGCATAAAGTCAAAACCTGTCATATTTTCTATAAAACTTAAAGTGATAACTAGAGCATTATTGCAGAAATGTAAAATTATACTTGATAGAGTTGAGCCTGTTCTCAATACAAGCCAACCGAAGAAAATCCCTAGGATAAATGGATATACAAATTGCTCCAATCCACCATGCATTAATGTAAATAAAGCCGCAGATATTAGAACAGCTGCCTTATCACTTACATTTCTTCTCAAACCATTGAAAATGATTCCTCTATAAATTAACTCTTCGCCGATAGCGGGAAGGAGTGCGAGAATAATTATATTTGCGAAATACCAGCCAACATTATCTAGAGGAAGGTTGATGGAACTGAATTTATATCCTAAAGCGCTCAATCCTCTATCTATTCCAGTTATAGCATATTGTAATCCAAAAACACAGACTAATGAGATTGCTATTATTAAAAGAACAGTGTGCCATTTGAGATTGAATTTCACTTTTGCGGCATTTAAGCTTATTTTTGAGAATTTGTTATATATAAAAAATACTCCAACAAATGTAAGAGGTGTAATTATAGTGGAGATAACTCTAAAAGCTAGATTTTCTGTTGCTGTTTCAGCCGTTCCACCCATACCTGTGATGACTCCAACTGCTATTATGGTGATAAGAAAAGCAATAGCGTAGCACGCAATAAAAGACCAAAGGAATACATTTCCAGCATCTCTATGCGTGTAAAAATTCTTCTTTGTAGGATTCATTTGTATCATATCTTGATTAAATTGAATTTGCTTTTTTTCGTCCATAATTCTTCCTTATAAATATTAATAAAAATATTATACATTATTTCTTGAAAAAACTCAATCAATTTGTTAGATTTTTTATGTGAGAGGATATTTCTCTGGACAAAATGTAGATTATTTGCTAAAATACATAAAAGAGGCTATTATGGATTTTATGAAACAAGCTTTAAATCTAGCAAAAAAATCTGCATATGAGGGGGAAGTGCCCATTGGTGCGGTGCTAGTTTTAGACGGAAAAATTATATCAAGAGGAAGGAATAAGAGAGAAAAAACGCAAAATGCTCTTCATCATGCAGAAATTATCGCTATAGATAAGGCGTGCAGAAAGTTGCATTCTTGGAGATTGGATAATGCAGTGCTCTATGTTACTCTAGAACCTTGTCCTATGTGTGCTGGAGCAATCGCTAATGCCCGCATAAAAAAGGTCATTTATGCTGCTAAAGATGCTTCAAATAATGGGGAATTAATAGAACAAATTTTTTCAAGCACTAGGCTTAATCACAAGGTTGAGTATGAACAAGGAGATTATTCTCAAGAGAGTAGCGAACTCTTGACATCTTTCTTCAAGGAGAAGAGGAAAAAATGAAAAAATTATGAATTTTTGACTTTTCTCATTAATTATGCTTGACAATTATTTTTTAAAAGTATAAACTTAAAACGTAAAAACTTTGATGAAAGACACGGTCGCGTTGGAGACAAACAGAGAGTTGTCGGATGGTGCAAGACAATTTGTTGAAGACGAGGATTATCACTTTCGGAGTTGCGAATTGAAAAGCCTAGGCTGAGTAGATGGCGCCGGGGTTTCCCGTTATAGAAAGATTGTGTGGTAGCACAAGGAGTTAAACGCGTGAGTATTATTCTCGGTGGAGTCTTGTGCTTTGCCGAGTTATTTTTTTGGTAAAGGAGAAAAAATCTATAATAAAGATGACGGATTAAAATTAGCTAAGAATAAGGAAAATCCTTGAATACTGGAAGCAAAACGACATTAAAAATAAGTGTTTGCATCATAACGAAGGCAAAAAAATTTTCTCATTCTATGAAGGGCCTCCAACAGCTAATGGAGAACCTCACGCAGGGCACGTCCTAACTCGTTCTTTGAAAGATGTATTTACAAGATACAAATCTATGAAGGGATATTCTGTTCCTAGAAAAGGAGGATGGGACACTGATGGCTTACCGGTTGAAATTTCCGTTGAAAAGGAAATAGGAATCAGCGGCAAGAAAGAGATTGAAGAATATGGACTCGAAAAATTTATTGCTGCGTGTAAGAAAGATGTTTGGAAATATGTAGATTTCTGGAGAACTTTCTCAGATAGAATTGCCTATAATGTGGATATGGACAAAGATTGTTATGTTACATATCACGACGACTATATCGAGAGTGTTTGGTGGAGTTTAAAAGAACTTGATAAAAAGGGATTGCTTTATAAAGGATACAAAGTAATGCCTTGCTGCCCAAGTTGCGGGACTAGTTTGTCTAGCCACGAATTAGCTCAAGGATATAAAGAGAAAACGGATATAACTGTTGTTGCAAAATTTGAATCTGTTGATGAAAAGGGGACTTATTTCCTTGCTTGGACTACAACTCCATGGACGCTTCCTTCAAATGTTGCTCTTTGCGTAAACCC
>CAMEYT010000081.1 GCA_945947685.1 uncultured Bacillota bacterium
ACACAAATGATAGCTAAAGGACACGACTTTGAAGATGTTGTTCTAGTTGGGATTGTGGATGCTGACCAGAGTCTTTATCATAGCGATTATAGAAGCACTGAGAGATGTTTCCAATTAATAACTCAAGTCAGCGGAAGAGCGGGAAGAAGTATAGATGATGGGAAGGTGGTTTTACAGACATATAGTCCTCGACACTATACATATAAATTTGCTGCAAACTACGATTACAAAGGTTTCTTTAGAAAGGAGATTAATATTCGAGCAACGGCAAAATTTCCACCTTTCACAAGGATAATAAGAATACTTTTTTCTCATCAAGATGAAAATATTGTTAAAGATGAGCTAAAAGTGTGTTATAATAGATTGTTAAAAGTAAAAGAAAGGTATGCTGACGAGATAATCTATATGGATGTGATGAAATCTCCGCTCAAGAGATTGCAAAACAAATTCAGATATCAAGTTATAGTCAGATGTAAATTGGAGAAAGCAGATGAGATAGAGGAGGCTCTTTTGGAACAAACAAAAGATGCTGTTAAGAGTTCAGTTTTCTTCGAGGTTAATCCTCAAAATATGAGTTAGGAGGCAGAAATGGCAAGTAGAAAAGTATTTAAATTAGGAGAAGGCGTTTTGAGAAAAAAATCAAAGCCAGTTGTTGACTTTGATGAGAATCTCTGGCAGTTGCTTGATGATATGAAAGAAACAATGTATAAAAACGATGGAATGGGATTGGCAGCTCCTCAAGTAGGTGTTTTGAGAAGGATAGTTGTTATGGATGTTAATAATCAATATTATGAATTAATTAATCCAGAAATTATTTCTCAAGAGGGAGAGGATATAGACACCGAAGGTTGCTTGAGTGTTGGAAAATTTAAGGATAAAGTTAGAAGACCATATAAAGTTACTGTTCGTGCAGTTGATAGATATAACTATCCTATAGAAATTACTGGAGAAAAATATTTTGCAAGATGTACGTGTCATGAATTAGATCACTTAGATGGCATTCTCTTTGTTGATAAAAGTGAACATGGCAAGGAGTTTCTCAATAAAAGGGAGGGAAAATGAAAGTTTTATTTTTAGGCTCTTCTGATTTTTCAATTGGAGTATTAGAAGAGTTATTAAAATCGAAACATAAAGTTATCGCTGTAATTTGTCAACCCGACCGTCCATCTGGTAGAGGACATAAACTCGTCGCACCCGAAATCAAAGCATATGCTGCGAATTTAGGAATTCCAGTATTACAATATGAAAAAGTAAATAAAAATTTGGACGAAATGTTTGCACTTGATTTTGATATATTTGTTACTGCATCGTTTGGACAAATTATTTCCAGAACTTTTTTAAGTAAGAAAATAGGATTAAATGTCCATCCTTCAAAACTTCCAAAATATAGAGGAGCAACACCGCTCCAATATGCTTTGATGAATGGAGATAAGGAAACTAGTGTAAGTATACAGAAAATGGAGTATGAGGTGGATTCGGGGGACATAATTCTTTGCGAAGATACAAAAATTGAAGACGAAGACACCTTTTCAACATTATCAAAAAAGACGGCAAAAATTGGAGGAGAATTACTTGTCAAAGCTTTGGATTTAATTGAGAGTGGAGAAGTAAAATATTATCCACAAGATAACTCAAAAGCTACATATACAAAGATGATTCAAAAAGAAGATGGATTGTTGGATTTCAATAATGACGCAGAGTCAATTGTGAATAAAGTTAGAGCTATCGGAGAGAATCCAGGATGTTATTTTTATGTCGGAGGAGATAGGATTAAAGTTGGAAAACTTAGCATATGTCGCGAATTAGAATTAAAAATAGGTGAAATAAAAATTATAAACAAGCAATTTTTAATAGGGACTAATAACGGTTGTATAAACGTCCTAAGATGTCAAAATTCAAATGGGAAGATGCTTGATGCAAAGGACTTTTTAAATGGCTATAAATTTAAAGAATACAAGGTGAATACGTGCTGTTAGATTATTCAAGGGAAGAATTATGTGCATATATTGAGAAATTGGGCTTTCCGAAATTTAGAGGAGCTCAACTTTTTGATGCTATGATGCAAGCGAAAAAAATTAATGAAATTACAAATTTACCAAAAAACTTGTTGAAAGAGATTGAGTTGGAGTATCCACATTTTGAAATTGAAAGATGTTTAGAAAGCAAAGACGGAACGAAAAAATATATTTACAGAATGAACGATGGCGAAATAATTGAGGGAGTGTTTATGAAATACAAATATGGCAATACGCTTTGTATTTCTACTCAAGTTGGTTGTAGAATGGGCTGTAAATTCTGTGCTTCTAGTTTACATGGATTGATTAGAAATTTATCTGCTGGAGAAATTCTAGAACAGATTTTAATTGTCAATCGAGATAATGGTGGAGATTTAAAGCATAGAGCTGTAACAAATATTGTGCTTATGGGTAGCGGTGAACCTTTGGATAATTATGATAATGTAACAAAATTTTTTAAGTTACTTGGCGATGAAAAGGGAATGAACATTAGTCAAAGGAATATTTCATTATCTACTTGCGGACTTGTTCCGAATATATATAAACTTGCTGATGATGGTTGGAATGTAACGCTTACGATTTCTCTGCATGCACCGAACGATGATATCAGAAGAAAGACAATGCCTATCGCGAACAAATATTCTATTAATGAAATTATTGATGCTTGTAAATATTATTTTGAAAAAACAGGAAGAAGAATAATTTTTGAATATACCTTAGTTAAAGGGGTAAACGATAAAACTGAACACGCAGAAGAATTATCGAAGGTTTTAAGAGGATTCCCTTGTCATGTAAATGTAATTCCTTTAAACTATGTCAAAGAAAGGAATTTACAAGGTCCGACGGGTAAATCTCCCTATATTTTTGCGGATAAACTAATAGAAAAAGGATTATCTGCAACAGTGAGAAGAACGCTAGGAGCGGATATTGGGGGTGCGTGCGGGCAGTTACGCAACTCGATTCTGGATAAAAAAGTTTGAACTACTGCGTTTACTGAAGTATTCTCAAGATAGTTACATAGGGAACTATGACCCTATATTGAGAAATCTTCAAGACTTGTAGTTCTTTATTTTTTTGTCAAAACCAGTATCGGCGGACTGATTTAATTAATCGGATCAATAGATGAGGAGTTTAACCAGGATGGATATTTAAGCTAGCGCGCGTTTGAAGACGCTTGCTACACTACACAGCATAAAGTAATTCTTTTTCAGCCTTTTCTCCGTTTCAGAACCTCGATGAGGAACCTCTATCGAGAACCTGAAACGAAAAAAATCCAAGAAAAAGCTTTTCCTTTTTGCTGTCATAACACTACGTTTGATAAAATTTTTAAATCAAATCCTCTTTCAAAAATATCTAATTGGGATAATATGATTGCTTAAATAAATTAATTTAAAAAAAAAGTAATTTAGGGGTTGAAAAAATATTTTGAATATGATACAATTTAAGTAATTAAATTTGGAGGGAATA
>CAMEYT010000082.1 GCA_945947685.1 uncultured Bacillota bacterium
GAAGAGAAACTTTGGACTTTTAATTTTACGCACTCTCTTTCTTGCGATAATAAGCTTTATCTTTGGATTAATCTAAAAAGCAATTTTTACTTAACTATTGACAAGACTAGGGATTGATGATAATATATTTGCGAGAGAGGAAAAAATGCAAGAAAAAAGTAAACCAGTTTATTATAGAAAATATTTGTTTACGCCAAGTGAAGAAACTAAGAGCAAGATTATATATTGGGATTTTTATAAAAAAGACATCTCATATGATTCGCTAATGGCGGAAATACTTGTTTGTCCGGAAATAGTGAAGGATTGTAATGATGAATTTATCAACGATGACATATTTGCACTAGAATTAGCATTAAAAGCACCTAGGGTAAGAATGGATATCCCTCTTTATAGAGATAATATTGGATTTAGAAAACTTGTTTCCATCTGTGATAGAAAGGTTTATTTTGAGTTGATGCAAATAGCCGCTCTATATTGTAATAATATTATTGAAAATGGCAGTATTGTCCCTAAGAATATATTAAAAGATTTTTCAAAAATATATGTAAGCGAGCACGGCTTAAAGAATGAAAAAAAGATGACAAGTAAGAATACTTTAAAAAGAACTATTGAAATTCTGGAAGATTTTTATTTTATCTCTCCTGATTTTCGAAGAGCTATTATAGAAGAAGTAGTTATTTATTATTCAAAGACGCTGTTGAAACCGATAATTGATATAAATTTAAAAAGATATCTTCAAAATATTTATTTTATGAGTGATGTTTATCTAAATGATATATTATTTGACAAATGTGTTAAGCAAATTATATATATTGATAGAAAGGAGAGCGAGGAATTTAAACAAAGATGTCAATCATTTATAGAGAATTTTGAATCTAATGATGTTGAGGAAAGTTTAAAAGAATCAGAGGGAAGTAAAACAAAAGAATAGTCAATCTATTTAGATTGACTTTTTTGATGAAAAATGCTACACTTTCAAAGTATGAAAGTTATCAATCTAGCGTCAGGTTCTGACGGAAATGTTACATATATAGAGAGCGATGAAGCCAAGATTTTGCTTGACATAGGTCTTTCATGCAGCGAAATAGTAAAAAGATTAGCATTGATAAATGTAAATCCAGAGCAGATTGATGCTATAATCATATCCCATGAGCATGGTGATCATATGAAAGGTGCTGATGTTTTCTGTAGTAAATTTAATAAGCCCATTTATGCTCATAGGTCTGTATGGGTTGGACTAAATAACAAGCTTACAAAGGTAAAAATTGAGAATAGGCGTTTGTTTGATGGGGAAGAGTTTAGTATAAAAGATATGATTATTAGCCCTTTCTCAGTTCCTCATGATGTCCCGTGCTTTGGATTTTCATTTATAAAAGATTCAAATAAGATAAGTATTTTAACCGATTTGGGACATACTACAGATAGAATACTTACAAGTGTTCTAGGTAGTCAAATCGTTTATTTAGAATCTAATTATGATAAGAAGATGTTGAGTCTCAATGAAAAATATCCACTTATTTTGAAGAAGAGGATTGCAGGCCCGAACGGACATTTATCAAATAACGATGCAGCAGAGTTTATCGTTAAACTGGTAGTAACTGGAACAAGACAGGTTGTGCTTTCTCACTTAAGTAGAGATAATAATTCACCTGATATCGCATTTGACACGATAACAAATACTCTTTCAACGTTTGGAATACTTGAAGGAAAACATGTTATGATTGATGTCGCAACTTCCAGACCAGGAGTAATGTTCAAGTTAAGATAGCCAACTGATTTGACTTTGTTTAGGAGGGAGAATGAAGAAAAATATTTTGGCTCTTTTTATGCTTTCGGGAGTCTTTTTGACTGGCTGTTCAAATATGAACTCCAGCGGTTATGTTGATCCAACTGTGAATATGGAAGTGAGAGAAATCGCTCCGACAAATAGCAACGTAAACGAAATGTTGAATGCTGCACGAAGTGCGGTTGTAGGAATTTCTGTTGACCTTAGCGATGGTTATGCGATAGGAACGGGGGTTGCTATTAGTGATGGTGGATACATATTGACTAACTTTCACGTTGTAGAAGGCGGAGATAACGTAAAGTTATATTTTGCGGATAAAACTATTGGTAGTGCTCAGGTTATTTGGGGAAATCCAGGGCTCGATATTGCAATTTTAAAATCTTCGAGAGAAATTCCTTATTTATTGACAAGAGATTTAAATGATATTCTTGTTGGGGATGAAGTTTATGCTATAGGAACGCCTCTAACTCTTGAGTTTAAACATACTATAACGAAAGGGATAGTTAGTGCTATGGATAGAACTTTGGAAAGTGAAAGCAGCTACGGTATAAGTTATCTTCAAAGTTTGATTCAACATGATGCAAGTATAAATCCAGGGAACAGCGGTGGTCCATTGATTAATGCTGAGGGACGAGTAATTGGAATTAACACCTTGAAGGCAAGTGAGGGAGAAGGAATAGGATTTGCTATTCCAATTGAGTTAGGAAAAGTTATTGTAGATAAAATAAAGCAGGATGAAAACTATACATCTCCATATCTAGGAATTTTTGCGTTTGACTCAGCATTAGCATCTATTTATGGCGAGCAATCTGTGGGAGAGGGAGTATATATTGTGTCAACGAAGGATAGTGCTAAGGCGGCTGGATTACAAAAAGGAGATATAATAGTCCAAGTTGATGATGAAATAATTTCGAATATGTTGGATTTTAGAATAGCGATATATAAACACGATATTGGAGATATCGTGAAAATAAAATATATTCGTGGAGGAAGTGAAGCTGAAACAGAAATACTATTGAAAGGACAAAAATAGTATTTTACAGACAAAAGCATCTGTTTTTCTTAAATAAATATATTGTAAGATATAGGCGAGGTGAAAAATATGTTTAATAAAAAAATCTTCTTGCTTATATCTTTTTTATGTATATGTGGACTAGTTGTATTTACGGGCTGTTCATTGAATGTTCAAGAATTAGCCAAGGAAAGCATATCCGAAAAAGTAGAAGTTTATTTTTCTGGGACAGGCGATTTTTCTGCTAACATCAGCTCTGGGTATAGAGAAGAACCTTATATACATAATGGGAAGACAGCTGAGATTAAGGATTTTGCTATTGTTACATTAATATTAGGAGTGGACGCAAAATTTGTGGAGGCAGAGATAACTATAAATGATAAGACCGATACTATTCTTTTGGAACAAGATATCCTCACTTCCGAACATTTAGTTGATTTAGCATATAGAGTTAAAGAAGATGATAAGATTTCTGTAAAATACAAAGATAATGTGGTAGAGTTGGAATGTAAATCTAAAGAATTTGTTACAACTAGTGATATGGCGTTGGAAATTGGGACAACGGCATTTGAGACAGATCTTGAAAAGTTAATAAGTAAAGAAAAGTTAAGTGCAGATTGTTATTTGAGAGTTATTAATAATCCAAATGATAAGTTTAATAGACTTTTTTGGTATTTTT
>CAMEYT010000083.1 GCA_945947685.1 uncultured Bacillota bacterium
ACAACAGTTACATTAAAAGCAGCGACGACTATAAATGGGTTTAATAAGGATAATATCATAGATAACTTCTTCAAACAATCATCTGATTTAGCAAGTGCACCAAGTGCAAAAAGAGTTGTTTTTGGAGAAGTTTCAGGAAGCGGTGTGTCAACAGATACATATACCGCATCAATCATCAAGGCGGAGGATGTGCTTTGGTATCAAAACGGGAACGCTGTAGTTCTTACGCTTGTAAACGGCAAGAGTTCTGGAACGGTTACATTTAGTGTTACTTGCAACGCTGTTTCAGTTGAATATGAGGTTTATCTCATCGCTGGTGATGTATATACAATTAACAAACATTATACAGTCGGTTCGATTGAAAACGGAACAGAAACAATCGATGGCATTAATCGTGATGCACTTGCAACGAAGACTATTTTTGAAAATGATAGATTAATTGCTTTATCAATACCTTCAAGTATAGATACATCACTCAATAATAAGATTGTTAATGTAACATATAACTATAAAGTAGAAAGTGAAACTAAATCGGCAACTGTTCAATTCAAACTTAATACTGGGAAGAGAGGGTTAACAATCTATCTCGAAGCAGGTCGTAAGGTCGATTCAATAGAATCAGTTATGATTGACGGAACGACGACAGATCTAAAAGAAATCTGGAACGCACGCACAACTCAGAGAATTACAGTTTCATATACAACTAAGCTCGCTCCAATTGAGATTGATAAAGAAAAAATTACTGGAACAGTGAGCAGCACAACTCCTAGTCCAAGTGTAGGGACAGCACCAACTGGAGCATTTGACTCATACACAATTCAATTGCTTGATGCCATTGACACTGTTTACACTGCGAAATTTAAAATTAAGATTGGAAATAAAGATGATGCTCTCACTGGTCAAACTTATAAATTCCAGCAGCTCTTTGACATTGATGTTGACTATGATTACAGAAAGGGTGATGTTGCAATAACTGTAACAGCGCACGAAGTTAAGAACTTAGTTTCACTTGCAGGAATAAGACATCCTTCAACGGGGATTCTTCTCAATGGGGATAATATTGGTAATGCAAGTGTTGCTTTGACTGTTCTTACACCAGAAGGAACTGTTGATAACTCGTGGACAGGAACAATTCAAACAGGAACAGCATTGACTAATTCAAGAACATACAATACATACAAGTCTTTAATCGATGCAACTTTTACGAAGATGACAGACAACTCTATAAAATTCTTGACATACACAGATATTAAGAATAGCAACAATAATATCTACAACTATAACCTCTACGGAGAAGGGGCAGCAAATGCAGGAAGTTTCGTTCTGTTGAAATTCACATATACGGTTGATTCATCAACAAAAGACTTCTACATTTGGACAAGGATTTTACCAGATTATGAGGTTAAAGTTGATGGAAATTCAATAACAACTGAGGTCAGCGACGGTAGCACATTCTTATCAACTTCAGAAAATAGTTCAACCCCATATGAAGTTAATATAAATGCCGATTCAGAAGGAAATACAGCAAACCCAGCTTATAGCTTTACATTGACAGCAAAAGGAAGTGATAGTGGAAAGGTTCTGACAATTATTGATAGAAAAACAAACAGCTCAGATAAAGCTATCAACTGGACTTATAAAATGACTGACGATGAACAAGAAAGCTCTATCATTTATAATACTAATCTGGATAAGTTATGGCTGAATGGAAGTGAAAATTCAAATATTAAGAGTATAACAGACTTCCCAAGTGATAATAAAAATCATTACTTAACTAAAGAGGAAAATAGTATTAAAATCAACCAAACAGCAGAAAATGTCTTTGGAACGAAGAAATACAAGATTGTCATTTCGAATAATTATGGATATATTGCTAATTTCTACTTTGACATTAAGCCAAAGAATATGAGGGATCCAGTTATACACAGTTCATCAACATTAGAATCAATCGCTGAAGGGGATCATTTTGATATCGGTGCAGTGTATGACGTGCTTACGATTAATGAAGAAGAGGGGAACCCCGATAAGTATGACATAATTGTTGAAACAAAATCTTCAACTGCCGATAACATTGTAAATATTGAGGGAATCGACGCTTGGGGATTTAATATCGACGCTTTGGAATCTACACCTCTTCTAACAGATAATATAAATTCATTCTTATCATTTGAAAACTATTTTGATTCTGATAAGATGTTGCTGCAATATGTAACAATAAAACAGATTGACTTCCTTTATGGCTCAGAAAAGGTTAACGTCGGAAGTCTTACCGCTGATAGTTTTACAAATGAAAAGTTAACACTGGCAACAGAAGAAAAATTACAATTAGCATCAATAGATCAAACTCGTGCAACTACGGGAGGAGAAATAACAGCTACAATTCCAACTAACACTGAAGTAACTATTTCAGCAGGAACAGAAACAGGAACATACAAGGTAACATATGGAGAAACAACAATAGACAATGTTAGTGCGGATAAACTCAACTTTACTAATGCAACTACGAAAGTAGAAATAGTAGATGGAACAAAAACAATTCCAGCTAATACAGAGGTAACTATTTCAGAAGGAACAGCAGGAACATACAATGTTACATCTGAAACAATAACAATAAACGATGTTACTGCGGATAACCTCAAATTTAATTATTTAACTTTTAGCGATCTTCAAAGTAGGAAATCTGCGAATGCTAACTTTACAATTCCACAACTTGATGAATGGATTTATAGTGATTCCGCATTGAGTAGCACAAGTAAAGATTCCGCTCGTGTAACAATGAGAATAACCTTGGAATTTAATAAAGGCACAGGAACAAATCTTCAAACAGAAACATATCAGCTCACTAAGGAAATCACTGTTACAAGAAAAGTTGAAATAGATAAATCAAAACAGGCGGTTGTTAGAGACGGCGAGGCGTTTAACTTGGGTAAAGAGTTCAATAGTAATGAATACTATTTTGAAGCAAAAAATGGAGGAACTACATTAAATACATCCTCTACACCCTCTACACCAACCTTCATCGACGACACATTGGCAATTTCACTACCAGCTGCACAAGGCATGGTTCAAAACCTTACGGTTGGCATTGAAGTAAAAGATAATAGTAGCGTTACTAAAGCGAAAGGAACAATTAGTGTCCAAAATTCTAGTGATAAAGTTACTACAATATACAGAAGTATTCCAAGTGTGTTAACTGCTTGGAAAAATGGACAAGAAGTCAAGGGTAAGGGATATTTAATCGAAGCCAACAACAAACTAAAGTTGACCTTCTCGAACTTTGACAACAACAATTACATCTCAGTTAGGAATAATCAATACAATAAATTCTATGTTACATATGGACTTAAAACAATTCCAGCAAATACGGCAGTAACTATTTCAGAAGGGACAGCAGCAGGGACACACAAAGTAACATATGGAGAAACCACAATAGACAATGTTAATGCGGATAAACTTGACCT
>CAMEYT010000084.1 GCA_945947685.1 uncultured Bacillota bacterium
TTGGAGGAACAGTGAGAGTTTGTATAATTGGGGCTGGTGCCTCCGGATTAATGTGTGCTGGTTTTATTGCTAAAAAAGGTCATTCTGTTACAGTTTTTGATGGAAATGAAAAAGCAGGAAAAAAGATATATATAACAGGAAAAGGTAGATGTAATTTCACAAACGCTACTTTGGGAGAGGAATTCAATCAAAATGTTGTTTCGGGTGATAAATTTATGTTAAGTGCACTTTCGAATTGGAATGCTTTTGATACTATTTCTTTTTTTGAAGATTTAGGAATGAAAACAAAAGTTGAACGCGGGAATAGAGTTTTCCCAAATAATGACAAAGCGAGCGATGTAACAAAAGCGTTATTAAAACACTGTGAAGATGTAAAGTTTGCCTATAACGAAAAGGTTGTCGCCATTAGTAAGAAAGAGGATTTTCTTGTAATTACCGAAAAGGATAAATATCATTTTGATGCTGTTATAATTGCTACAGGAGGTAAATCATATCCTTCAACGGGGAGCACAGGTGACGGATATAAATTTGCCCGAATTTTAGGGCATTCTATTGTTGATATTAAACCGGCACTTTGCCCAATAGAGTTAAAGGATAATTATATTAAAGAACTACAAGGATTATCTTTGAAAAATGTTAAGCTGATTGCTAGATATGATAACAAAAAAATAGAAGAATTTGGGGAGATGATGTTTACAGATAGGGGAATTACAGGTCCAATCGTATTGACCCTTTCAAGTTATATAAACAAAGCAGAAAAAGTGGAATTAGCATTGGATTTTAAACCAGCATTGAGTGAACAAACACTGGAGCAGAGATTACTTAGGGAATTTGAAGAGAATAAAAATAAGAATATTGCAAATGTTATATCTCATTTACTTCCAAGTAGACTTATTAGAATCTTTTTGAATAAATGTTCTATTTTACCCGAAAGTAAAGTAAATAGTATTAAAGTTGAAGAAAGAAATAGAATTATACAAAAACTAAAGAATTTTACTCTTGAGTATAAGTGTCTATATCCTATAGATTGCGCTATTGTAACGAGCGGTGGAGTTAATACCAAAGAGATTAATCCTAAAACAATGGAGAGTAAGATTATCAAAGGATTGTATTTTATAGGTGAAGTTCTAGATATTGATGCTTTAACAGGTGGATTTAATTTACAATTAGCTTTTGCAACTGCTGTTAGTTGTGCAAACAGTTTTGAGGAGGAATAAATGTTTTTCTATATATCAAGATTTTTATGTTGGCTTCCGCTAGCTATTATCTATCCGACAAAGGTTATTGGAAGAAAGAATTTACCTAAGGGAAAAGCTATTTTAACGGCTAATCATACATCCAATTTGGACCCTATTCTTTTGTTGGCTAATACACATGAGAAGAAATACACTTTAGCAAAGAAGGAATTATTTAAAAACAAATTATACAGTGCAATATTAAAGAGTTATGGTGCAGTTTCGATTGATAGAGCTGGAACAGATATAACAGCGATAAAAACATCTCTTAAAATCCTCAATAAAGGAAAGAAACTGATTATATTTCCAGAGGGAACTCGTAACAAGAGTGAAGATGTTTCAAAAATGGGTGAGGCTAAAACTGGCACGGCGATGATAGCAATAAAATCAAAGACTCCAGTTGTCCCTGTTTGGTTTTCAAGAAGGCCAAAAGCGTTTACAAAAACAATTATTAAAATAGGTGAACCTTTCGAATTGTCTGAATTTTATGGTCAAAAGTTAACAGAAGATGTTTTAAAAAAGGCGACAGATATTATAGTTAAAAAAATGGAAGAATTGAGATAAATTGTTTTGACAAATTCATTCTAATTTGATATTATGGTAGAGAAATGAGGATTTAACAATGGAAAAGTTTAGTTTAGAAGAAATTGACAAAACGTTTACAAATTACAAAAAAGGACAAATTTTTGACGGAGTTGTAGTAACAAAAAGACCAGACGGATTGATATTTAATATCGGAGGAAAAAACGATGCTTTTATTCCAGTAAGTGATTTTGATAACTATGACGATGTTAAAATTGGCGAACGATTTAAAGTAATTATTACAAAACAAAAAAACGATGAGGGCTTGATTGAAGCATCAAAGAGAGATGCTCAAGAATTGATTGTTGGAACGCAGAATGCTCAGAAATTAAAGCTTGGAAGTAGATTCTCTTTTGTGGCAACAAGTGGAGAGCATGGACTTCACTCTAAAATGGGAGAATTTGAAATATTTGTTCCACTTGCTGAAGTTTCAACAAAATTTATTCATAACATTAAGGACTTGGTTGGAAAACAATTTGAAGCAGTTGTTACCGAATATGATAAGGAAAACAAGAAAATTATCGCAAGTATCAAACTCTTGCAAGAACAAGTTAAAGAACAATGTGAAAATCTTTTCTGGAATTCCATTTTTGTAAATAAGATTGTAACTGGAAAAGTTAAGAAAATTCTTCCATATGGAATATTTGTAGATGTTGATGGAGTAGATTGTTTCTGTCATATTTCTAACTTATCATACGAAAAGCTAGAATCTCCTGAGCAAGTTGTAAAAGAAGGAGATACTCTTCAATTTAAGGTTATCGAACTTGATAGAGATAATAAAAAGGTTGCAATCGGATTAAAACAGTTGCAAGAAAGTCCAAAGGAAAGAGCAATAAAGGAAGTAAGTGTGGGTGATACATATACAGGCGAAGTGATTAAGCTACTTGCTTTTGGAGCGATAATTAAACTTGAAAATGGTGCAACTGGATTGCTTCATATATCTAATGCTACTGACAATAAGCAGAAAAACATTTATGAGCTTGTTCGAGTAGGAGATAAAATAGAAGTTGAAATTATATCTAAAGATGAAGCGAATCAAAAGTTATCATTTAAACTAAAAGAAATGAAAGAGTAGTCGAGAGGGGTGTTTACTAACACCTTTTCTCCAATAATTGAGCTACTGTGGCTCAGTTGGGGCGACGCGTTAAGCGAACAAGCCGGTGTGCTTGTGAGTAGCCAAAGCCGAGCGTGAAGACTTGAACGCTCCGGAAGACCTCTGGTCTACCTTAACAATAAGGTTAGAGTTTTGAGAGAACTCTGTAAAAAAATAATCAAATATTTTGGACTGTTAGCTCAGTTGGTAGAGCATTCGACTCTTAATCGAAGGGTCCGGGGTTCGAGCCCCCGACAGTCCACCAAACAAAAAACAGTATTTTCATACTGTTTTTTTATTCAAGTTTATTCTTGGGCTCGAACCCAAGGGTTCGACCGTTGTCACGGCCAGACCGAAAATTCTTACACGCTTCGCTTGAAGAGATTTTCTCCCGCTTTGTGCTAAAAATAGTCCACTGGACTATTTTCTTAACGCAGTCGCCCCGACAGTCCACCAAACAAAAAACAGTATTTTCATACTGTTTTTTTTATTCAAGTTTATTCTTGGGCCCGAACCCAAGGGTTCGACCGTTGTCACGGCCAGACCGAA
>CAMEYT010000085.1 GCA_945947685.1 uncultured Bacillota bacterium
CTTTGGAAGTATCAATCCGAAGGAAATGCTTTCGCTTAAAAATTCGCTTAAAGTTATGCCTAAAATAAAGGCTACTTTAGAAGAGTGTATTAAACTAAATAAATATGCAAATGGGATTGAAAATTTTGATTATATTGTTGATCTTCTAGAAAGAGCTATTGATGATAATGCTCCATCATTATTAAAAGACGGGGGGTATATTAAAAAAGGGTTTAATACTGAATTAGATAATCTTCGTTCAATGAGAGATAATGCAGAAGGCTGGAAGAATAATCTTGAAAAAGAAGAGAAAGAAAAGACGGGTATTCCTAGTCTTAAGATAAAATATAATCGTGTGTTTGGATATTTTATAGAAGTTAATAGAAAGGATGCGGATAAAGTCCCTTTATATTATGAAAGAAAACAGACGATTTCAAATAACGAAAGATATGTAACTGAAGATTTGAAGAGATTGGAGAACCAAATCCTTTCAGCTAGTGAAGACTCAATTAAGCTTGAAGCGAAGATATATTCTGCTATTAAGGAAGCTCTTTTAGATCAAATCGAAGCTTTGCAGAAAACCGCAAAAACTATAGCGATAATCGATTGCATCCTTGCGCTTGGGGTAAGTGCAGTTAAACATAATCTTGTTAAGCCGACGATAAATAACAATATAAAGGATATAAAGATTGAAGGTGGACGACACCCCGTTGTTGAAGCATTTATGAAAAATGGCACTTTTATATCAAACGATACATATCTCAACAACGAAGATGATAGAATTATGGTCATAACTGGACCAAATATGGCTGGGAAAAGCACATTTATGCGTCAGGTTGCCTTGATAACTTTTATGGCTCATATTGGCTCTTTTGTGCCAGCAACAAGTGCAGAAATTTGCTTGACGGATAGGATTTTTACTAGAGTGGGTGCAAGTGATGATTTAACACTGGGACAATCTACTTTTATGGTTGAAATGAGTGAAGTTGCAAATATTTTAGCAAATGCGACGAGTAAGAGCCTTATAATTCTCGACGAAATTGGAAGGGGAACTTCAACTTTCGATGGGTTAAGCATTGCTTGGGCTGTTGTAGAACATATTTCTAAGATGGGATTAGGAAAAACATTGTTTGCAACGCATTATCATGAATTGACCGAGCTTGAAGGAGTTTTGAATGGTGTTAAAAACTACAAAGTGCTAGTAAAAGAGCTGGATGATAGAGTTGTATTCCTTCACAAAATTGTTCGTGGAGGGGCAAATAAAAGTTTTGGTATTGAGGTCGCTAGACTTGCTGGTGTTCCAAGAGAAGTTTTGGATAGAGCGAAGGAGATAAGCAAAAATCTTGAGAGTGTAAATAAGAAATTAGACCTCAATATTTTCAAAGAGAATAAACAGAAAGCTGAAGATAATAATAAATTAGCACAAAGTATATTAGCAATCGTTAAAGATATTGATATAAATAGGGTTTCGCCAATGACTGCATTTGATATACTTGTAGATTTAGTTAACAAGATAAAACAAGGAGAGTGAAATGAAGATTAATCTTTTAGATTCCAAAGTTTATAATAGAATTTCAGCGGGAGAGGTTGTTGAAAAGCCAGCATCAGTTGTAAAAGAGATGGTGGAAAACTCTATCGATGCAGGGGCGACAAAGATAACAGTTGAAATAATGGGCGGGGGAATTAAAAAGATAGTAATTTCAGATAATGGATGCGGAATAGAAAAAGAAGATGTCAAACTTGCTTTTATGCCACATGCTACAAGTAAAATTAAAAATGTAGAAGACTTAGATAATATTATGAGCCTTGGATTTAGAGGGGAAGCTCTTGCAAGTATAGCTTCTGTTTGCCATGTATTTATGTCTTCTAGAACTGCTGGGAGTGATACTGGATATTGTATTAGTATTGATGGGGGAGAATTTAGTGAAGTTAAGGAAATTGCAAGGAATAAGGGGACAACATTAGAAGTTAGTGATTTATTCTATAATACTCCCGTTCGTGCAAAATTCTTAAGGAAAGAAAAGACAGAAGAAGGAGAAGTAACACATTTAATTCAGAAGTTTATGCTTGCACATCCAGAAATTTCTTTTACATATATTGTAGACGGGAAACAGATATATAACACAATATCAGGGGAGTTGTCTGACATAATATATACAATATATGGGAGAGAGGTCTATGAAAATCTTATAAAAGTAGATTATAAAGAGGCAGATATTTCTCTTAAAGGATATATTGTTTCGCCTAAATTATCAAAGCCAAACAGGACTTATCAAACACTATTCGTGAACAATAGATATGTGGAGAATTATCTTGTTTCTAGCTGTATTCAAGGAGTATATGAGCCTTTCTTAATGAAGGGAAAATTTCCAATCTATGTATTGAATATTTTAATGCCCGCTACAAATGTTGATGTTAATGTTCATCCAACAAAGAAGGAAGTAAAATTTGAAAATCCTAATGCTATTTTCGGATTTATAAGGAGAGCTTTGGATAGTGCATTAGCTGGTTCTGATAGAATAGCAACTTTAGATATTTTTGATGAAGAACCGAATGAGGTTACAACTAGATTTGACCATATTGAAGTATCAAAAATTCAGCCTCTATCATCGACAGAAGGAAGTTCATATCGAAGCAGTAGGGATACAGAGTTTATTAATAAACCTCTAGTTCGCCTTGATGCAGATGAGGATATAATTGAAAAGAGAGTGCAAGGGGATGATGTTGTCCCTTCCACTAGAAGAGATTTTGGAGCAATTTCTTTAAACAAGTTGAATAATTCAAATAGTGCTAATTTCTTCTTTGACCAAAGTGAAGAAAAATATACTTTTGAGAAATATAGACATGAGAGCAGAGAAAAACTCTTCAAAGAGTCTTTGAAAGAAGAGTTGAAGATTGTTGGAACAGTGTTCAACACATACATTATTGTTGAACATAACGATTCTATTTACTTAATCGATCAGCACGCCGCCCACGAAAGACAATTATTTGATAAATTAGTTAAGAGAACCGAGAATGAGGCAGTAGTTAAACAGTCGTTGTTAGTTCCATATTCTTTTATTGTTAATGAAAAAGAGAAAGAAATAATTGAGAATGCATATCCAATCCTCAAAGAGTTAGGGTTTGAGATAACTCATAGAGGAGCAGGATTTGAAGTTGATGCAATTCCACTGGTTTTAGAAGATATAAATATCAAGGATTTCATTGACTCAATCCTTTTGGAAGGTGAAACATGGCACAAGAAATCAAGTGATATCATTAAGGATAGACTTGCACAAAGTGCTTGCAAACATGCTATCAAAGGAGGAGATGAAATTTCTAAGGAAACGATAGTTGACCTTGTTGACAATATGAAAAAGGGAGTTCTATTGTGCCCACACGGCAGACCAATTATGGTTGAAGTAACAAAAAAGGATTTTGAAAAGTTATTTAAGAGAATTGTATAATGGAAAA
>CAMEYT010000086.1 GCA_945947685.1 uncultured Bacillota bacterium
CCAATTTCTTCTCCAGTTGCAGGTATTGCAATGGGCTTAATTAAAGATGAGGAATCAGGAAAAGTTGCCGTTCTATCAGATATCCAAGGACTTGAAGATTTCTTAGGGGATATGGATTTTAAAGTTACAGGAACTGAAAAAGGCGTTACAGCTATCCAAATGGATATCAAAATTAAAGGAATTGACAAAAATATTCTTACTACAGCTCTTCATCAAGCTAGAGAAGGAAGAATGTTTATTATGAACAAACTTTTAGAAACAATTCCAGAACCAAGAAAACAGCTTTCTAAATATGCTCCAAAAATTATAATCTTTACTATTAATCCAGATAAAATTAAAGATGTTATTGGTTCAGGCGGCAAAACAATTAATAAAATTATTGAACAAACTGGCGTTAAGATTGATATCGAAGATGACGGACGTGTATATGTAGCTACTCCTGATGAAGAAATGGCTCAAAAAGCTAAGAAAATTATTTTAGCAATCGCTGAAGATCTCGAAGTAGGTAAAACCTATGAAGGAACAGTCAATAAAATTATGGCTTTCGGTGCTTTCGTTGATTTAGGCGGAGGAAAAGAAGGAATGATTCATATCTCAAAACTTTCAAACAAACATATTGAGAAAGTTGAAGATGTTGTTAAGATTGGCGATCATGTTACGGTTGAAGTAATAAAAATTGATGATAAGGGCAGAGTTGATTTAAAACTCAAATAATATAAACAATAAGGTAAACTGTTAGGCTGCCGTTTATCTCAGGTAGGAGTTTACAACTCCGTAAATGACTTTCTGAGATAGATGGTAAAAATGACACAGATTGCCTTATTTTTTTTGTCTTATTTTTTGCAGTCAAAGTCGCATTATCATTGTGGCGATGACCAACCGCCTATGCCAGTTACTTAGATTTATGTGTCTTCTATAGGTGAATGCAGAGCACGGCTCTGCTTTTTTTTGTTTAAAATATTGTAATCTTTTTATATAACTTTTAATTAAAAAGCATCAAAGGACAATAAAACTTAAAAAATATTAATCCTATTATTGAATTTAATTTTTATATTAAATGCTTTATTGATTATTTTATAGAAAATATATAAAATAATAAACAATAATCTAGTATTTTATCTAATTTTTTGAAAATTCAATTAATCACTATGACTCTTGAAATTATATATATTATTAGTAAAGGAGATGAAAATAGGGGGATGATTATAATAAAAGAATTTGATGATTGTTTGTCAGTTGTAAATAGCGATAATGGAGAGGAAATCCTTTTTGTAGATGTTTGAGATTCTACGATTTGTGATATTCTTAAGGATTCAAACAGATTTAACCGAGAGTATTACATAGTAGAGAGTCTATCAATGGTTGTGTTGACTAAAGATGATAAACCTGTCCAAAAATGTAGGACTTTTAAGAGAAGTTGTTTTATTAGAAAAAACATCTAAAACTATCTTTAAGTGGTAGGCAGTAATATTTGACAGCGGAGAAATAGCGTAAAAGATAAAAATGACTTCAATTTTAAAGAAGCAAAAATTTAATAATAAGTAAGTGGAATTGATATAAAATCCCGTAATATGCACAGTTTTTTTAAAAATAGGTATTGACAAAGTTAAATTAATGGTATAAAATGTAGATAAATTTTGGAGGTGTTATATGTCAACAATTATTATGAACGTTGTTATCATAATGGCAATTATACTTGTAGGGGCATGTATTGTTTTTATGTTAGCAGCATTTGTCTTCTCAAAAAAGAAAAAGGAAGAAAAGAAAGATTATAAAGAGGAAATAGAAGAGCTTGAAGCTCGTCAAAAAGAAATCTACAACAGACTTCTTGAAGCAGAACAAACAAAACAAGAGGAAGTTAAACCTGTCGAAATCCCTGTTGAAGAAGTAAAGGAAGCCCCTGTAGTAGAGGAAAAGAAAGAGGAACTTGTAGTAAAGGAAAAGAAAGAGGAACCTGTAGTTGAGCCGGTAATTGAAGAGATTAAAGAAATGCCAGTTATAGAGGAATCTGTTATAGAAGAACAAGCAGTTGAGGAAATTCCAGTTGTAGAAGAGGAAAAGAAGAAATTACCATCTAAAAGAAGAAGTTTTGCATTAAAATTAGCTTCATCAACTGATGCAACAAAGAAATACTTCAGCGAAGTTACAAATAAGTTAAGATATTATGGATTGACAGCTAGAATTGGCAAATCTAAAGTTATGTTTAGAAGCAACAAAGAAGTATATGCCAGAATGTTCTTTAAAGGAAAGAGAATTGTTTTAGCTCTTCCGCTTGATCCAAAAGATGAAAGATATGATATAAATACATATAAACAAATTGACCTTTCAGAAAAGAAAGGATTTGAAAATCTTGCATTTGGAATTAGAATTGCTAACAGAAAGAATGTCGACTTAATTCTTGATTTGATAGAACAAGTCGCTGCTAGAAACGATTTTAAACCAAATGAGAAGTATAAAGAAATTGACTATGTTGAGAAATATCCAGATATATATTCATATTTTGAAAAATTAGGATATGGATATTTGGTAAAACAAGAAATTAGAAGAGATGATGTTGAAAACTTAGCTAATGAATTCGCTGATAAGATTATAATTGAGAAAAAACTTGAAGATGTAAAACCATCGAGATTCTGTAAATCGGAAGTTTCAATTCAAGAATTTAACAACAGATATACAGACGTAGAAACACCAGTTGATATGGATAGATTAAAGTCTAGTGAACTTATTGCTAAGAATTGCAATTATTTAATCGTAAAAGCAAGTTCTAGAATTGATAAACCTTTCAAAGTTTATGCTCATGAATTTGAACCAGATGCTGTAAAAATGATATTTATGGCGGGCGGAGAAGCAATTAAATTAGTTTATAAAGACGAAGAAAGCAAATAATATTCGCGTAAAAATAGGTCATACAGAAGGAGGGCTGTATGATTTATTTTTTTAATTGGTATAAATCAAAAATTTGTTTCATAATTTAAGAGTATGAAAAAGAAAGTTATATTTGGTGTATTTAAATTAAAAAATATCTTTATAAATGCGTGCATATTTACTCTTTTAGGAATTATTGCCGCTGTCGCTTTTCTTGGAGGAAATGACGAAGTAATGGTAGATAATTCAGCTAAGATGGCATATTATAACGGAAATCAAAAAAATCCTAATATTAGCCTGATGGTAAATGTTTACTGGGGAACTGAATATTTAGAGCAAATGTTGGACATATTCAAGGAAAACGATGTAAAAACAACCTTTTTCTTGGGTGGGATGTGGGTTCTTGATAATGAAGCTTTAGTTAAGCAAATGCAGGCGGAGGGACATGAATTAGCTAACCACGGCTATAAGCATAAATCCCAAGACAAATTGACATATGAACAAGCAAAAACAGA
>CAMEYT010000087.1 GCA_945947685.1 uncultured Bacillota bacterium
TATACGTAGTCCAGCAGACATTGCTAATATAATACAATTGGCAATAGCGCTTGATGCACAAATATATGTAACTGGTAATAGCGTATCGCATAAGATACCTAAAATAAGTGGAAAATTAAAATCTTGGCACATTAAAAAAGAGCCACAAGTGATTTATAATTCCTCATATTATGACATGATAAATATATTAAAAAATAGTGGAAAATTTCTAATTGGGACGTCTCCTCGGGCTACAAAAAATTATTATGATTTAGATCTTTCGAATATAGAGCCTGTATTTGTATTTGGGACAGAAACAAGTGGCTTATCTATTGACAAACAAAAATGTTTAAATGAAATGGTTGTAATGCCAATGTCTAGTAATCTAGATTTTATGACGTTATCTGTCGTTGTTCCTGCGTTAGCATACGATTTATACAGGCAAATAAATGAAAAGAAAATTTAATTTTAAAAATTATTGGATAAGTATTTTTATAAACAAGGAAAATTATACTGAGAGAGCGTTTCTCTTACGAATGATTGTCGTGAGCAACTAAGAAACTTATGTTTTTAATATATTTAAAAAAAATTTTAAAAAAGTGGAAAATTTTTAAAATTTTTCGATAAATAAATGGAAACAAATTATTAGTAGGAGTTAAAAAATGAATACAGAATTAAAAAATTTTTATACCGATGATGTCGCTCAAAAGAGAGAGGATCTTTTCAAGAATTCTGCATTTCAGAATGATACACAACAGGAGTTTATAAATACGATCGGAATTTATATAAAAGATAAATATAAAATTTTGGATATTGGAACAGGAAATGGGTATGTTTTAAGGGAAATAAGGCAGAGTTTTCCGACGTTAAATCTTGATTTCGTAGGCATAGATAATTCATTATCAATGTTAGATAAGGCATATCGATTCCTAGGTGTTAAATATATTTATTGCAATAATGAAAAGACACCATTTGAGGAACAAGTTTTTAATATTATTACAGCAAAGAATGTGACAAGATTCGATGCAAATGAATTATATAGAATATTAAAGGAAGGGGGCGTGTTTATTATGCGTGAATATGCTGAAGCAAAAGGATTGGTTGAGGTGTCCAATATTTTTAAGCATAGATTAATACGTTCACGATCGGTAACATTTTACAAGCATCAATTAGAAGAAGCTGGCTTTTTGATTTTAAAGGTTAAGCTGTTACAAACAAAGAAAACATTTAGAAATATTGAAGAGCTTATAACAACTGTAAAGTCATTTCCTTATATCAAAGATTTTTCGAGTTCTGATGAGGATTTAATAAAAAATAGTTTTAAAGATAAATTAACAATAACATCTGATCCTTTTATCTTGGTTGCAAAAAAGATCGGGAAATTTAAATAGGGAGAAATTATGAAAAAGGGCATAAAGGGAAAAAACATTTATATTATTGCTACAGGATGTAATGGAATAAAAAGAATAAAAGAATTAATAGCTCCACTAGAGAAGGATGGCGCAAATTGCTTTTTGATACCAACACCAGCTGCACTTCAAATTATGTGCGACAATAAAGAATATTATGCTGATTGTAATGTTTGTTTGAATTCTAATAGCTTGTCACATCAGAAAATTCCCGAGGAAGATATGGTTATAGTAGCCCCTTGTTCTTTCAATACTACGAATAAGATTGCTTTTGGAATAGCAGACAATTATGCGACATCTTTACTTCATACGGCTATTGGTAAGGGAAAGCCAATAATATTGGCATTGTCAATGAATATATTTTTTTGGAAAAATTTTGTCTTACAAGAATCGTTAAAAAAGCTTGAAAATTGTAAAAATATATTGACGGTTTGGCCAGAATTTGTATACGAGAAAGGGATTTTTAACAAATTAACAATGGTTCCTTTTGGAAAAATAATTGATTGTGTATATCATATTTTCAAAATCGTCAAATATCAGCAAATACGAGTTAAGGAATATAATAATTTTGATTCAATAATAAAAGAGCACTCAGGTGATTTTATAAACTGTGGAAAGGAACTAATAAAAAATAATTTTATACAGGGTGCGGCGGGATGTATAGCAAAAAGGATAAAAGAGGGGATCCTTGTTTCAACTGCGGGAGCTTGTATTGGAGAAATGACAACAGAGAACATATCCTTAATTCTCCAAGAGAAAGATAATACGATTATGTGGTATGGGCATCAATCTCCATCATCAGAATCCCTACTTATAAGTTATATATTAAGTAAAACAAAAGAAGAGTTTTTAATTCATTCACATTGTAGAGAAATTACTTATGCTCCACAATTTGACGAATTTAGAACAAAAGAATATATAGAAACAGGAAATATTAATACTATAGGACAAGTCTTTAATATTTTAAATTCAAAAAAAGGGATTTGTATTTTGAAACTACATGGACAATTGGTCATTGCAGATTCGTTTTTGTCGGGGATTGAAAAATTAAAGTGCCTTAAAAATGAAATAACTTTGAGCAAAAAATGAGCAAAACTGAGTAAAAAAAATAGTCTATGATTCACATATGCATAGGCCACTTTCACATCATACAAAAGGGTGTCCGGATGATTTTGCCAGTGCTACGATAAAAAGAAATTTTAAAGGAAATAATTTTTACTGATCATGCACCATTGCTTGAAAATTATCGGTATCCCATTAGATGGAAGAAGCTTGTTATTATTTAAAAAGGAAAAGATGCTCATATGATATCGATGAAGCACTTAGTACTTTGGAATGAATCTCAAATAATAATAACTTTAAAATCTATTAGTAAAATTTCTAAAGCTTTCTTTTTTATTTTACAAAGGCATTTTGACAATAATTATTTGGATGGATTATAAAAGATATGATTAAAAAGAAAAAACATTTTGTATAATTTTGAAATTTAAAAAATTATACAAAATGCTTTAATTAGGTATTTATTTCATTTTAGCATCCCTTAATTGCCTATCTAACTCGTATGCAACGGCAGAGGCGGCAATAGAGAGCGTCAAAAAACCTATGTTTTCCATTGGGAGCTTTGTTACAACATCCATCATATCCATTGCTGTTGGCGCTAATCCTGTTGTCTCAGTTCCAAAAGCAACGACAATGTCGTCTTTCACAATGTTTGCAACATCATAAAAATTTGTTGTAGCATACGGAGATGTCCCAATAATTTTTTTACCCTCATTTTTTAATCTTTTGATGGCATCATAAATCGTGTCAAAATGAATGATGCAAGGGTATTTTGTTGCCTTCCAGCTTTTAACCTTTCCTGTAATTTTAGGATTGTTAAAATCAATGCAACTACCACTTGTGTAAATATCACAATCAAGTGCAACCGCAATTTGTATGACATTAGCGA
>CAMEYT010000088.1 GCA_945947685.1 uncultured Bacillota bacterium
GAGGCAAGATCATAATAAAACACACCGCCATTGAAATAATTTAGAAGAATTTGAGCAATTTGACTGATAGCAGCAAATACCCCTAGCTCCCAAATTTTCATATTTTTCTTTAATAAAATATGTATCAAAAAAGGGAGAACTAAACAAAAAGCTGAACAAACGACAGAAATTATATTGTTAACCGTCCAATTTGATAGAATCCCTGCCAATATATATGATGGCGCAACAACCAATATTTTTTGATTACACCATGCTAAAGCAAACATCATTCCAAATGCAAACGGATAAATCAAGCTCGCTATGCTTGCATGAAATAATATATAGAACAAACCAGTAAATATTAAAAAAGTAAAAAAATAATATAAACATCTTTTTGATTTCATTTCAACCTCTACATAGTTGATACTATCATATTTCTAAACATTATCTGGCGTATTTTTTTGTCTATAAATGTAAAAATAAAGCATATTTGCGGTTTTATTTTTATTTACTAATTTCTAAAAAATTAATTATCCCCAAAAAAACATTTTCACAGAACGTTTTTCTATAATCTTTCTGCATTAATTTATATTCCTCATCAGCATTTGAAAGATAACCACATTCAACTAGAACGGCAGCTTTTTCAGTGCAATTTAACACATAATAATCCCCAACAACCGCACTATTTTTTATCTCATTCCCTCCTTTAGCGAGACTATCTGTTATTTTGTTTGCTAGCTTTTTGCCTTCTTCATTTCCTTTTTTATAAAAGACTTGAGCCCCTTTCACTGTTGAAATATTTACCGAATTCATATGAATACTTATTAACAAATCTCCCTTGCTTTCGTTTATAATTTTCTCCCTTTTTTGCATCTCAGATTTCTTTTTATTCTTTGCAAAAGGAGAATACAATCCCTCTGCTGTTTCTCTCGTCATAACAACCTTAAAGCCAAATTTTTCACAGATATCTTTAAGCTCTTGAGAATAGGCCAGATTTAACTCACTTTCAACAGCACCATATCTTCTTCCAACACACCCTCCGTCTATCCCACCATGCCCCGCATCAATCACGATGGTGTGAATAAGCTTAGGTGAGCTTGTCGGTTTTACAGAAAAAAACATTATGAATACTCCACTCATCAAAATAAGACATAACAAAACAGCAACTATCACGCTCTTTTTTATTGTTAAAAACATATTTACCTCAAAGTATTCTATTAAAAATCTCGAAAAATTAACACAAAAGATAAAAATTGAATAGTTTAAAATTCTTTTAGTCAATTAGACTCTCCTGTTTCAACGAATAACATCCATATTCAAGAATCTTCATTGACCTTTATTTAATGAATGGAGTTTTATTTTTCATAAATAACAGAAAAAAAACTAGAACCTCCAATATTTTTAAATATTTAAAATTTAACTTGAAACAACTCTGATATATTCGTTTCCTTAATTTCTGTTATTAACAATATAAACTTGACTTTTTTGTCTTTTTTTTAGATAATATATTTATGAAAAGAATTTGTCTCTGTTTATTTATTTTGATGTTTGCTCTGCTTTCACTTTCTTCAGTGAATAGTGTCTCTTTTGCGGATATCGAATATATAACAATAAACACAAGTTATTCCTATCTCTACAAAACAGCTAATTATAGTGAGCATTATGATTTTAAAATAAATAGTGGTGAAAAAATTCAATTAATTGAAACCATTGATAATTTCTATAAAGTTACATACAAATTCGAAGAACTGGATTACATAGGATATATCCCAGCCGAGCTTGCAAGCATATACACAAACGATCAAACAGAAATTCCTGTTTATAACGGAAGAATTATAAAAGACACTGAAGTTTATAAACTAGATGGATCAATATATGAAGGGATTGTATTACTCTCAGACACTCAAATCTATTTATATGAGGGCTTTAATGCTGACAATGAATTTACTAATATAAAATTTAGTTACAACAATCAGATATATATAGGACAAGTCAAAACAATAAATCTTTCCCCAAACGGAGTTAATAAAGTTGTTATTATTGCTTGTAGTATAATTGCAGCGATTGTTGGCATTATTCTTATTCTTTTAGGGTTTAAATCAAAAAAGAAGTGGCACAAAATATTGAAAAATAAGAAAAAATAAATTACTCTTTTTGAAAAAAAGGAGTTTTTTTATGAAAGATACAATAAGCAATAATTTAGAACAACTGAGAAAATCTGTTTGGGCTCTGACAAAGGACGCTTTAGAAAATATTAAAGCGACTCTCGAAAAATTGGACGTCTCTGCGCTTGAAAAATTACAACAAAAAGTGGATGAATTACTATCCCTACCGACAACTGTAGCAGAAAATGAACAGAATATATCTAATCTACATGATAACAAAGTCGACAAAGTTGAGGGTAAACAACTTTCTAGCAATGATTTTACAAACGAAGAGAAAATCAAACTCGCATCGCTAGAGGTAGGCGGAGGAGACTTTGAGATTCCCGAGGGAATTGTAATAGATGCAAACTATATTCACTCGGATAATAATTACACTACGACTGAAAAAGAAAAACTTGCAGGAATAGAAGCCGGAGCAAACAAAACTGTTCTTCCTTCCAATATAGTCATCGACGCAAACTATGTGCATACAGACAACAATTATACTACAACCGATCGCGAAAAATTAGGGACAATCGAAAATGGTGCGAATAAAACAATCCTTCCAGATAACATTGTTACAGATGAAAATTATGTCCATACAGATAATAACTATACTACTGTGGACAGAGATAAATTAGCTGGCATCGAAGAAGGAGCAACAAAAACTGTTATCCCACTAGACATAGTGTTAGACGCAGAGTATAATCACACCGATTGCAATTTTACCGCAGCTGAAAAAAATAAGTTAGCGAATATTGAAGAAGAGGCAAATAAGTATGTTTTACCTTCTACAGTAGCTTTAAAAACAGATATAAGAACTAATCTATCTCAAATGAATGATGATGAAACTCATAGACTTGTTACAGATGAAGAAAAAACAGCTTGGAATGCTAAAGCAAATGATTCTGAATTAGCAGCCGTGGCAAAAACTGGTGCATATTCGGATTTATCTGGGACACCCATTATATCTCTCAGTTATGACGGAAATACGTTAAATATAACTATTCCATCTACGACAACTGGAACGGAGGAATAATATGGCATTTGAAATTAATGGAACTCGTCCTGAATCAATTAATGTAAATGGAAGCCCATTATATATGCTCTATATAAATAACGAAGGTCAATATAATGACACTTGCGTTTGGGCAAAAGCTTATCCGTTTGAAATTGTTGAAAATAT
>CAMEYT010000089.1 GCA_945947685.1 uncultured Bacillota bacterium
ACATCATTAAAAGTATTGGATTGTTTTTCTTCGATTTTATAAAAAGAGTTGGAATTTCTTGTCAATTGGTGTAATATAAGAGTAGCGAGATATATAAGGAGATTTGGCTTTGACAGTTGATACAAATAATTACTATGGAAATATTTCGATTAGCGACGACGCAATTAGGGTGGTCGCAGGTTATACTGCGATTGATTGCTATGGCGTCGTAGATCTTGTGTCCAAATCCTTTAAAGATAGCGCGAAAGAATTATTTAAGAAAGAATCTTACGCTAAAGGCGTAAAAATTAATAATGTTGAAAATAGAATTTACATTGATATTTATTGCTTAATGAAATATGGCGTTTCGATTAGTGCTGTTTCGGAGTCATTAAAGAAGTCAGTTAAATACAGTGTTGAGAATTTTACAGGAATGATAGTAGATAGCGTCAACGTTCATGTAGTTGGCGTGCGTGTTTAATGGGAGAAGATGATGATAAAGACAATTAACGGTCAGACGTTTAAAAAGATGATATTGACGGGGGCAGGTTTCCTCGAGCAAAATAAGAAATATGTGGACTCACTTAATGTGTTCCCAGTTCCAGATGGGGATACAGGAACTAATATGTTTTTGACAATGAAGTCTGCAGTAAATGAAGTAAGTAATTGCCCTTCACTTAGTATAGAAGAATTAAGTGCTGCTTTTTCAAAAGGTGCACTCAGAGGAGCAAGAGGTAATAGTGGTGTAATTACATCACAGATTTTTAAAGGATTCTGCTCTGTAACGGGTAAATGTCAAGAAATTACAACTAAAATTTTTGCTAATGCGTTGCAAGAAGGGTCTAACATTGCATATAAAGCGGTTACTAAGCCTAAAGAGGGGACAATTTTAACAGTAATCAGGGTTATGGCTGAAAATGCTGTTAATATAGCGAAGAAAACTGATGACTTTGAAGTTTTTCTTAAGAAAGTTTTGGATGCGGGCGAGGAAATCCTTCGTCAAACACCTGAAATGTTGCCTGTTTTGAAAAAAGCGGGGGTTGTTGATGCCGGTGGACGTGGAATTATGGTTATCTTTACCGGATTCTATAAATTTCTTATGGGAGAAGAGGATATGGAACTCGTTTTTGAAGACGAGAAGCCTGTTCAAACTGTAGACGAAGTTTTAGCTGATATTAGTAAGTTGGAAGAAATTGAATTCGGATACTGCACAGAGTATATGATTGTTCAGATGCTCAAAAAGACGACAGAAGCGGACATCGATAAACTTCGTGAGAAGCTTATGGCAATAGGAGATTCTGTTATTTGTATAGGAGATTTGTCTCTTGTAAAGGTCCATGTTCATACAAATACTCCTAATTTAGCGTTGGGTTATGCTCTTGAATTAGGAGAGATAACAAATCTTAAAATTGAAAATATGCGTGAACAGAATAGGGAACTCAAGAAAAAAGCAAAAGCAATGGAAGAAACAAAGAATATTGGAATTGTTGCTGTTGCTCCAGGCGAGGGACTATCTGCAATTATGAAAGACCTTGCCGTCGATGAAATCATTGTTGGGGGGCAGACGATGAACCCTTCAGCAGCGGATATTGCTCAAGCAGCTGATAAAGTCCCAGCAAGAAATGTATTCGTTTATCCAAATAACAAAAATATTATTTTAGCTGCTCAACAAGCAAATGATTTAACAAACAAAAACTTGATTATCATTCCAACACGTAGTGTTCCAGAAGGAATTGCTGCCGCAATCGCGTTTGATCCAGACGGCTCTGTTGAAGATAACACAGAAGCGATGAATGACGCAATTAAGAATGTTAAATCGGGCTCGGTTACCTATGCTGTGAGAGATACTCATGTCGACGGATTTGACCTCTCTGTTGGAGAAATTATCGGCTTAGACGATAAAGCTATTCTTGCTAAAGGAAATGGAGTCTCTCAGACAACCGAAGCACTTATTGAAAAAATGATTGATGACAATGTTATGACAATCACTTTATTCTATGGTGAAGATATCAAAGAAGAAGATGCCACAGAATTACAAGAGCGTTTGGCAGAAAAGTATCCTGAATGTGAAGTAACAGTAGCTTTTGGAGGACAGCCTATTTATTATTACTTAGTATCTCTAGAATAAAAAAAAGCGTCGCTATGCGTCGTTTATGCTGTCTGTCTTAGGCAGTAATTTAGAGCACTAAACTTCTGTCTATAGTTAACAGCGAGCGTAGCTCGCTTTTTTTTTTGATTAAGTTCTCTGTTGTCCGCCTATCGCTGTAGGATATAATGGTCTTTCGAACACTCCTGGACATACTGATGTTGTTGGGGCGGCCTGACAAGGTGGAATTACAGGATAGCCATAAGATGGAACAAGGATATCAACTACAGCCACCACTTTTAAAACGATTTCGATACATCCTGTAACGGTGAATGTATTATCAGCTGTAAAAGTTCCAATGCTTGAGCTAAATATTCCTGTGGCAACAATGTTTACTGGACTTGCAGCAGGCTGAGGAACAAAGAGAATTACGTTTTTAGGAACAGTAATGCTTGAAGTTCCTTGACCGAGAACACCATTTGCATCACGATAGTAAACAGTAATAGGAATTGTTACGTCTAAGCTAACATTAGCATAATTTGGAGCAGTTTCTAATCTATCAATTACGATATTAGAAGTTGTTGTTGTTCCTCCAGCTGTGTTTTCAGCAGAGATGAAAGTTAAAGGTAAAGTGGGATTAGCTGGTGTAAAATTTGTTACAGTTAAAACAAGACCGGCCTCAGTTTCTTTAGAAACGCAAGCATCAAAAACTTTAGTTGTTTCAATCAAAACTTTTTCACAAAGACCATTTGTAGCATTGCCACAAATTGGACCTGGTTTGTTAGGATTGTTGTTGTTTATATAAAAAGACATGTATACCTCCTATTCTTTTTAGTAATCTATATATTTATATGAAAATAATCTAATAAAGTTGCATTCAATATCATTCCCTCAAGCGATTAAAGTTGGTTAAGACCTCATAAGGTGTTAATTTTGTGCGTTTGCAGATGTCATAAATGCTATGTAAAATTTCAACATCGTCTCCAACTTCACATTTTACATCTGTAACATCAACAAAGCATAAGTCCATACAAATGCGACCGACGATAGGACACTCGACCTCATTGACTAAAACTTTGCAGCCTGAGTATGACCTAAGTAGCCCATCCGCATAACCGATTGGGAGAAGGGCAATTCTTGTTGGTCTAACGATTTCAAATTTTCCTTCATATCCAATAGTTCCTTGTGTAAGCTTTTTAATTTCCATTATTTTGCTGTAGATTTTCATAACTTTTT
>CAMEYT010000090.1 GCA_945947685.1 uncultured Bacillota bacterium
GTATCCCTATATGTTGATATCTTATCCGGAGCACGTATGCGTGTATTATAATACAAGTGATATCAATTTGTCAAATGTTTTTCATTTTTTTTTACTGTTTTTTGTAATATTTTAACGAATATAAACTCAAACTATTCTTAAATTGGAGGTTAAAAATGATTACTTTTTTGTCCTTTTTGCTAGTGATTTTGGGCGGAATAGACTGGTTGCTAGTAGGACTCTTACAATATGATTATGTTGCGGGATTATTTGGCTATCAAGCAAGCATTTTCTCTCGTCTAATTTATATCCTTGTTGGCGTTGCTACCCTAATCTTACTCTTTAAAGCTTTTGCTGATAAAGGAAAAATTAATTTAATTAACTTCAAATTTAAGTTTGGAAAAAAGAAAAAGCAAACTGCTCCTGCATATAATATATCCTCATCTGAACAAAATAATGACGAAATTTCTGGAAAAGATTATAGCGAAGCTGATAAATTTGAATATAGCAAAGAGAAAGAACATTCTCGTGAGGAATCTTCTCCATCAACTGAAAAGAAAAGCAACAACTTATTCGATGAAATGAAATAATGATATCAAATTAATGTTATATCTATTCCATACAAACCAGAAAAATCAAAGAGAGATTTCTTTGTGAGACAAAAATAAAAAATCGAGTCTTGTTTTGCTCGATTTTTTATCTAATCTCTTTGTGTTTATATATAATAGATGTTAATGAATTTTCTCTTAATTAACTCATCACCAGCATTAAGTCTATCAGTTTCTTTAAGTCTTTTAGTATCCAATGGAAGAATTTTAATTCCAAAATCAACAGCTAAAATTGTGGAGTCTTCCATAACTCTAGCAAAGGCAATTTCTTTTGCTTTTGTGCCAAAAGTAATATATCTTAGTCCTTTTCTATAACGAGGAGAAATAGAGAATACAGACACATCCATTTTCTTAATTGCCCCACCATTTGAAACAACGAGGACTTTATTACCCTCAACTATTTGTCCTGCAAAAATAACCTCATCCTTCTCTTCAAGATTAATTCCTCGAACTCCTCCCGAGATTCTTCCTTGAACAGGAATTTCTCCTTTATCAAAATCGAGGGAAAGACCAAATTTTGTCAACATTAATATAGTTGAACCTAAAACATCATATTCAACATTTATAATTTCGTCTCCATCACTAAGCTTCACGACTTGATATAGAGATTTTGAAACTATCACATCTTTAAATAGGACCCTTTTAACCATTCCTTTCTTAGTATAGAAGAGCACTTCCTTTTCTTCTTTCATAACAAGTATTTTTATAGGTTTTTCATAGGTCTGAATGCCACTTTCAATGCTTAAAAGCGAAACACCTTGATCACGCCATTTGCATTCTTTAATTTTCTCAACTGGTATTTTTACGCAATTCCCTATATTAGTGAATATAAGAATAGTATCCGTCGTTTTTGCTTGCACAATTTGTGTATGAACGTCAGATACTGTGGAATCTGCTGTTAGTTCTTTGTTTGACATAGCATAATTCTTTGCAGAAGCACGCTTTATTGTATTTCCTGCTGTTAAGCCGATAACATAATTGTGAACTGCAATAGGTTCGTCCTTAATCTCTGTAAGTTTAATCTCTTCACCTTTTATAATTTTACTTCTACGAGAATCTCCATATTTTTTCTTAATCTCAAGAATTTCTCTCTTAATAACTTCAAGTTGAAGATTTTTAGAGTTTAAAATCTTAGTTAATTCGTCAATTTTTTTCTTTAACTCTTTCAATTCTTCTTCAAGTTTTTCAACTTCAAGATTTACTAAACGAGCAAGACGCATATCAAGAATTGCTTGTGCTTGTTTATCACTCAATCCAAATCTTTATTTTAACTTAGTCTTTGCTTCTGTTACATTTGCAGATTTTTTGATAATCTTAATTACTTCATCAATGTTTTTAATAGCAATCAGAAGTCCTTCAACTATATGCGCCCTTTCTTTTGCTACATTCAAGTCAAATTTTGTTCTGCGAACAATAACCTCACGCTGATATTCTGTGTAGTATGAAATTATCTCCAATAAACTCATTAATTTTGGCTTTCCACCTGCTATAGCAACCATATTAAAAGTAAAACCAACTTGCAAGTTTGTTGACTTAAACAAAAATTCAAGCACTTTCTTTGGATTTGCCTCTTTCTTCAATCTTATTACAGCACGCATTCCCTTTCTATCAGATTCATCTCTAATTTCACTGATTACAGAAAGCTTGTCTTTATTTTGCTCTTTCAATTCAGCAATCTTTTGCAATAATTGTGCCTTATTTACTTGATAAGGAAGTTCTGTAATAATAAGACTAGTTTTATCTCCAGAAGTTTCAATCCCTACTTTAGCACGAATAGTAATTTTTCCTTTACCTGTTCTATAAGCTGTCTCTAAACCGTCCCCTAGAATAAGCTCTCCTCCTGTTGGAAAATCAGGAGCTTTAATAATAGTCATCATTTTCTCAAGTGAGATATTAGGATTATCAATATATGCCACTACTCCATCTATCACCTCTCCCAAATTATGAGGAGGAATATTTGTTGCAACGCCTACAGCAATCCCCGAGGCTCCATTAACAAGCAAATTTGGGAATCTTCCAGGCAACATATCAGGTTCTTTCAATGTATCATCAAAGTTAAGGCTCCATTTAACAGTTCCTTTATCTAAATCTCTCAATAACTCCAATGCAAGAGGCGTCATCCTTGCTTCTGTATAACGCATTGCAGCTGCGCTATCTCCATCGATAGAACCGAAGTTTCCGTGCCCATCTACAAGTGGTCCTCTAAGCACAAAATCTTGAGACATTCTCACCATAGCATCATAGACAGAAGAATCACCATGCGGATGATATTTACCCATACAATCCCCGACAATTCTCGCAGATTTTCTATATGGCTTATCTGGATAAAGTCCTAACTCCATCATCGAATATAAAATTCTTCTTTGAACAGGCTTTAATCCGTCTTCTACTCTTGGCAATGCTCTATCCATTACTACATGTTCTGTGTAAGGAATCATTGAATCATGAAAAACTTCTTCCAAGCTTTTATATATAATCCCTGTATGTCCACCGTTGTTGTTATCTTCTTGTGGCTCAATTTCATTTTTTGTGCTAATAGGTTTAATATCACTTCCTTCGCCTTTGGGGAGGGAGTCTGCTAAGTTTTGGTCATAAGTCAAGCCGTCATTATCAACTTTTTTCACATCTACCTCCTATATATTCTTGTAATTTTGCATAAAGGAATCTTCCCTATCAAAATTAGCA
>CAMEYT010000091.1 GCA_945947685.1 uncultured Bacillota bacterium
GATATAATGCAGATAATATTTCCCCGACAACTATTCCAAGGAAAGCGCCAAAAACTCCCATATCTACACTTTTTTTGATAAAAATAAATGCAAATAATAAACCAAAAATGAAGCGTATTCCCTGTTCTATAACTTGACTTATTGCCGTTGGATACATTGTTTCAAAACCTTGCAAAACTCCTCTAAAACAGGCGATTATTCCTCCGAGTGGAAGTAAGATAATCATAAGCTTATAAGCTATTCCAAAAGTTCCACCTTGCAGAGCCGAAATATTTCTGGCAAAGATTAGAAATATCCCCCCAACGACTATCCCTAAAATTATACTAGTTAAAATTGATATTTTGTATAGAGAATTAACTCTATTATCTTTATTTATACAAGGTTCAGCCACCATTTTTGACAGTGTTATCGTGATACCTCCACTACAAAGAACGAGCGTAAAGGCATATAGAGACATCACCATTTGAAAATAGCCTATTCCAGTTACTCCTAAGATATTTGTTAGCGGCAGCCTAAATAACGCACCTAGGATTTTACAAGTAATCCCAGCAATTATCAATATAATCGAACTCTTTGCTACACTTTTATTCATATAAATATGTTAAGTAAAAACTCACTAACTATGCAAAAAAGGTTACATATTGCTCATTTTTTATAAATTTTCAAAAATATACAATAATTTTTTGAAAAGGTATTTACAAAAAAAAATTTTTATTATATAATTATATCAACTGAAGAAAAAGGAGCGAGAAAAATGGAAGGAAATTGCTTTTTAACAGATCAATATACATCAAGACAATATACTAGAGATGAAGCATTGGGTTTTAGAACAGCTCAATTAAGAGCACTCTATCTTGTTCATAATGTTCTAGCTCAGCCAGGACTTTTTGCTGTAATAAGTGATCCCAACAATTTAAAAATTTATTTTCCAAGAGTTACTAAAAACTATAAAAATGACGTCGATTTATTTGTTGACTTTATGAGATTTATATCCGAAATAGATGTTAACAACCCTCTCTGTTACCATGACTATCTTGAAGCTGTCAGAAATATGGACTTTGATAAACAATCATATTCAACTCTTCACCAAAAATCAATAGATGATGAAAACATTCCTGTTTTCGATATGAAAGCATATATTAATCTCATCTGTGAAGTAAAAGATAATAAAGTTATTGGTTTCTCAAAAAAAATTAAAGCTAAAGAACAGTTCGATAATACTTTAACAGAACTTACTAATGCTGTTGCTTATATTGAAAAAGAATCAAATCTTGAAAAAGAATCAAAAATATTAGAAAAGAATGGAAGAAGTTTATAAAAAATTAATGAAAAAAAACTCGAATTTTAAAGTCGAGTTTTTTTAATTTGCTTTTATATTATAGATTTCTTTCAGCAACTTTTATTTTATTCTTTTTCTTGAGTATTTCTTCTTTTATTTTTATCTCAACTTGTATTTCTGTGCCTAATAAATCTGCACCCATTATTTCGGTTGAAGAAAATAATATTTCTTTATTTTCTCCTTCACATTCACCAGAAAACTCATGATTTTCTGTTTTATTTTTTAAGAAATTATCAACTACATTGACCTCTGTCTTGTTTTCTTCTTTACATAAGTCTAAAAACCTATCAAATTCTCCTGTTTCACTGCTCTTTATAGATGTTTCAGCCTTTGATTCTGTTTTAGAATTATTAATTGGCTGCCTTACTGTTTCATTTACAGGCTTTTTGACTTCTATTTTTTCTCCATTAGTATTCTTTAAATAATTATTTCCTTTCTTTACATTATTTACAAGAGTTGCTGTAAGTATCTGATCTTCTTTCCCTTGTTTTAAAGTTGGGGATACTCCTTTAGTCTGAGCTTTTTTTGCACTATTTTTTGCTGTCAGTGGGGGTGTTGGAAGTTTTTTCCCTGTTGATTCTTCCTTCTCCTTTGGGTCAAGATAGTAATTTATCAACTTTTTTTTGCTATCGTCCTTCTTTTTATCATCTTTTTTGCCAGACTTTCCTCCGCCTGAATCGCCCTTACATCCTTTACCTCCAGACTTTCCTCCGCCTGATTTTCCTCCCGATTTGGAGGTTTCCTTCTTTGCTGGTTTAGCTACACTCTGAGTTTCCTTACTTTTTTTATCTTCTTTTTCCTCTTGTTTTTTAACCATTGTTTCTATGGTCGCAACGGTTTTATCGTATTCAATTACGGGAGAAATAAACCTTTCAATAGGTTTTTTAACAGCGGGATTCTCTTTTGCAATTTCCTTAACTCCTCCATTATTTTCTATCACCTTATCCATTATGGATTTGAGTTTTATATAAACATGAGGAACATTTACTTTCAACAATCCTTGTTTTTTTACTTCCTCTTTATATTCTTCTAAAACTTTTTTGCTAACCTTCCCACCCTTTTCAAGAGCATTCATCATTTCTATTATGTAAAGTTCCGCATATGTTTCAAGCACAAAAATTCGTTCATTACTCTTCGATAATTTATTTCTTGCAATTATCTTATCTATTTCAATATAATCATCCTGTTCTTTATCTGCATAATCTTCTTCCTGAAGACAAATATTGAATGCTTCTCTTGCCTTTTGCTTAAATTCATAATTATCTATGTCTAAATAATTCGCGATAAAAGTTTCTAAAACTTCCCCTTCATATTCCTCTAAAAGATAGAAATTAGCTATCATTGTTCCTTCTTCAAATTTATCAAAGTTCAATCTAAATTTAAATAATTTTCCAGCTCTCTCCATCTTCGCAATTAAATAGTTATCCTCTCTCTTAGTTAATAACTTCTTGTTTTCAACTAACGCTTTTTTCAGCTCATTAGAGATATAATATTGACCATCTTTTACATTTCCAATTAAATCATTGGCTAATATTTTTTCCATATTAACAAATAGATTATATTCATCTAAGACTTTTTCTGGAACATTATCTATTTTGTCTTGATTAAGGAATAATTGATTTTTCATTTTTTCTTTAGTCATAATCATTCTCTCCTAGTAAAATTTTAGCATAAAAAAAACAAATTTGCAACTATAATTTCTATTTTCCAAGTATTGTCATACAACAAGGTTTTTCGGCGATGTCATTTATAGTAATACCATTTGCAATACACCTTCCTTCCCTATTAAAAAGACAATTATTTTGACATTCTATTTTCATCTTGTTAGTATCTCTTTGTGGTGCATATTGCGGGATAAAGAGATACTAACAAGATGAAAATAGAATGTCAAAATAATTGATTTTTCATTTTTTCTTTAG
>CAMEYT010000092.1 GCA_945947685.1 uncultured Bacillota bacterium
ATCCGCAATTTGACATGTTGCATAATTAAAATACCTTTGTGTCTGTGGATCATCTTGATTTCCACCCCCACAAGCAGTTAAACATAATCCACAAGCAATTATACAGACAAAAGCGAAAATTAAACTAAAATATTTCTTTTTCATCGTTTACCTCCAAAATTATTACAATTATATTATAGCATAAGGTTGATGATTTTGTATCAAAATTTAATTAAAAAAGTTGAAAAAAATATTTTTTGTTTTGAGTATTTATAGGCAAGTGCAGTGCCAGATTTTGATTGATAGGTACTGACACCTCTTTTTGAGTATTTTTTTGTGGTGACGTGTAATTTTCATCATATTAGAACAAACAATATCGTTCATCAATCAACACTTGATTTCTTATGACGTAAGATAATCTTCCAGCACCTTTTTATATGTAGTGAAAAACTGTGTAAGGAATTACGGATATTACATTACATAAAGCATTTGCATTGAGAGTTATAGAAATACTTAAAGAGAAGAAAATGATGCAATATAAACTTGCAAAAGAAATAGTTTTAAGCCACAGCATAATGATAGATATTCTCATCTTCAAGTATCAACACCAAATTGTAAAACATGACACTAATTATCAGGCGCTTAGGATTATCAGCAAAAGAATTCTTTTATAGCGAACTTTTTGATTTTGAAGAGATAAAAATATAAGAAATGAAAAAAAACAACAGTTTTAGTTGACCCCTTCGAATCGATTATCGAGGGTTCGAATCCTTCTGGAAGCACCATAAATCCCTTTAGTAGAGCCGAATTTTCGGCGTCACCATCGCATTTTTGCGATATTTTAGGGCATTTCTAGCGATTTCTTGTCGCTAGATTTTTTTATTTTATTCAAGCCGTTGAAGAGTGTTTTAAAAACAAAAAATTTGAACCTTAAAAAATTTTGATACAAAATATACGAGTTTTATACCATAAAAAAGATTAAAAAATTGAAAAACAGGTCGAATTTGTTTGACTTCGGGGGGGGTAGTATATAATCCTCTATGACAAATAAAGGAGAAATTAGATATTAAATATGCCTTTAAATGTCTTAAAATTAATTAAACGGAGGAAAATATAAATGAAAAAAATAAAAAGTATTCTATGTCTTATGATGATAATTTCTTGTGCAGTTCTTTTTGTTGCTTGTGGACAAGTTAAAGGAACAGGTAATAACGACAATGGTGGGACGAGCAATAACGGGAGTAATAGTTTAATCTCATACACAGTTGAGGTTGTTGGAGGATCTGGAAGTGGAACCTATCGTTCTGGCGATCAAGTAACTATTGTTTCAAATGACGATAATTTCTTATGGTGGCAAATCGGCGAAACAACAAAATTTTCAACATCAAAATCTTATACTTTTACTGTTGATAAAAATATCAAAGTTGTTTCTTGCGGTATAGAAGATAAATATGTTGGTTTTGCAATTATGGAACTTCCTTCTGTAAGTTTAAATATTAAACAAACATATGAGTTTTCTTGTGATACATCAAATTCTACTGCTTCCATTAATGGAACGCAAGTAGCCGCTAAATGGCAAGGAGATTTTATTTATGAATCAATAGCTAGTAATTATGGTGCAAGTTGGGGATTTTTCTCTACAGCTTCAAATAATTTGAGAACTGGAGCGTTTACATATGAATTAAAAGGTGGAAATTATGTTTACATTTTTCAGCTTTATGAAGATTTAGATGGTTCTATAAAAGCTGTAACGACTGCACCAACTAAATATTCGGAGAGCTTAAAAACTACTGAAACTTTAGCAACAGGAGCAAGAATAACTTTTCAGTAATTAGATTGAGAAAAATAAAAAGACGAATAAACATAGAATATTTAAAGCATCTCGTGGGAAGAGATGCTTTTTTAATAATATCGTATAAATAAAATATCTTTGATAGAAATCATAAAAGTTCAAATATTAGAATATTTTATATTTGTTGAAAGGATATGTGAAAATATTATGGAATTATAGATGAATAAAAATTTTTCTTTTTATTATGCTATTTATTTGACAAGATATAAGGGGAAATGATATATTTATTTTAAGGAGGAATTATGAAGAAAAGAAATATATTTGCAATGGTTTTATTGTTTTTGTTTACATTTGGAATTTATCCAATTGTATGGCAATGTATGTTTCAAGGAGAATTAAAGGAAAAAACTGGTCTAGGATTTAGTGCCGGAATGCATTTCTTGATGATTCTTGTAACATTTGGAATCTATGAAATCTATTGGCAATATGCAGCTGGAAAGAGATTAGCTAAATTAGGGGCAACAGATCATTCAGTTATGTATTTAGTATTTTGCTTTGTATTCTTAGCTTGGTTAAACCCATTCTTAATGCAAAATTCAGCAAACAAATTAAATTAAATAAGAAGAAAGATAGGCGTAAGCCTATTTTTTTCTTGCAAAAATATGATTTCAAGGTTATAATAACTGTATGAAAAAGGAAAATAAAAAAATAGAAATATTAGCTCCAGCAGGGAATATAGAAAGCTTTTATTGTGCATTAAATGCAGGTGCTGATGCAATTTATATGGGCCTGCAAGAGTTTAATGCGCGTGGGAATATAGAAAATTTCTCCTTGGATAATCTTAGAGAGGTGCTGGATTATGCTCATCTTTTTGGGGCTAAGATATATTTAACTTTTAATACTCTTATTAAGAACGAAGAAATGCAGCATGCATTAGAGATAGTTGGAGAGGCATATAAAATGGGGGTAGATGCCTTTATTGTGCAAGACTTGGGATTAGCGTTGAATATTAAGAAATTCTATCCCGAAGCAGTGCTTCACGCCAGCACGCAAATGGGCATTCATAATTTAGAGGGAGCGAAGGTCGTTGAAGAACTTGGTTTTACAAGAGTTGTGCTCTCTAGAGAAACACCTCTCGAAGAGATTAAGCGAATTAGAGATAATACATCACTTGAGATAGAGTATTTTGTTCAGGGAGCATTATGTGTAGCTTTCTCAGGGAACTGTTATCTCTGCTCATTGCTAACTGGCAATAGCGGGAATAGAGGAAAGTGCCAACAGTTCTGTAGACTTCCATATAAAGTCGAAGGCAAGGTTGGAGTGAAAGAGGGATATCTTCTATCAACGAAGGATTTCTGTATGCTGCCTATTTTGAAGGAATTGACTGAGGCCGGTGTTATAAGCCTAAAGATTGAGGGAAGAGCTAGGAGACCTGCATATGTCGCACAATGCGTAATGACATATAGAAA
>CAMEYT010000093.1 GCA_945947685.1 uncultured Bacillota bacterium
ATTCCCCGGCTTGCTTTACCTCGTAAGAGGATAACAAAAAATGGAAGGTGGTTATCGTGTCTTAGCTCTTACCGAATCAAATAAAAAATATGACGAAAAGAAAGGTGCTAAGAGCGAAGAATTATTAGCTTTTATCATTATTGAAGACCATATTCGTGAAGAAGCGAAAGCGACCATTGATTGGTTCAAGAAAAATAATGTTCAAATAAAAATCATATCAGGTGATGACCCTTTAACTGTTTCAAAAATCGCTGAAAGGGTTAATGTAGAAGGATATGACAAATATATCTCTTTGGAAAATGTTAGTCTTGAAGAGGTAGAAAAATTAGCTGAAAAATATACTGTTTTCGGAAGAGTTTCTCCAGAACAAAAATATGTTTTAGTAAAAACATTGAAAAAACGCGGGCATATAGTTGCTATGACTGGAGACGGAGTAAATGACACTCTTGCTCTTAAGGAAGCTGATTGTTCAATCGCCATGGCAGAAGGAAGCGAAGTCGCTAGAAATATTTCTAAACTTGTCCTTTTAGATTCTAATTTTGCATCTCTACCTTCAGTTGTAAAAGAAGGCCGTCAGGTTATAAACAATGTTCAAAAATCATCTACCCTTTTCTTAATGAAAACATTGTTTACAATTTGTCTTTGTATTGCAACCCTTATCTTAAATCAAAGTTACCCTTTTGCTCCAAAAAACCTATTTTTAGTAGAATTATTTATAATTGGGATTCCTTCATTTATGCTCACATTTGAGGCTAATACAAAGATAATACAAGGCAATTTTATTCCTCAAGTTCTAAAGAAGTCAATACCAAGAATGGCTGTAATGTTTATTGGAGTTCTCGTATCTATGTTTGCCTTAAAATATGTTGCTACCCCTATTGAGCTTGACACACTTCAGACACTTACAATAACCTGCGTCGCATTCCTAAACTTAATTTGGCTTTGCATCCCTCTATCTTGGTATCGCTGTCTAATATTATTCCTTTCCGCAGTGCTTATAACGACAGCAGCTATACTTCTCCCAGATATGTTTGGATTGGCTACAATCTCTCAAATAGAAGTGTTCAATCCTCTTATATGGATTACTCTTGGTTCTATCGTTGCAGGAGGAATAATACTAATTGGAATTTACGAGTTAATATTGTTCCTAATAAGAAAAAACAAAACTAAAATCAAACCAATTAAAAACAAATAAAAAGAAAAGGAAAATAAAAAAACGGATCATAAAATAATCCGTTTTTTCTTATTGTTCTTAGTTAATGGATTCGTAATATTCGTTTAGATTAAATGTATTTCCCTTTAATTTAACTTCTACGTAACGTTCTGTTACTCCCGTCTTATATTTCAAATACATTGACATATCTTTAATTGAATCTTCTGAAGAAAGAGCAAAACTTACTTGATAAAAATCTATTGAATTGTTTGAATTATAAATTGAATAATATGTTTTTCCATCTTTCTTTACAAGTGTAACATTTCCTGATTTATATAAAAATGTAACATAATTTCCTGATGTAACAGATGTAGGAAGAGATTGACTACTACTATCTCTTGTTTCAACAATTTCATAGTCTTTCAAGTTATTTGAAAACAACCCTGTTAAAATTGAAACTCTAAATGCTTCGTTGTATTTACTCATAAATTCTTTATATTCTTCATCACTTTTATCATATTGAATTGATGAATTTCCATTAAAATAAATTGCAGATGGATTTTCGATTACTGAAGGTCTTAAATCTACTTTAATTGTTGCTAAAAGAATAACAGTCAAAGCGATAATAAATACTAACCCTAGTGAAATAGAAGAAATAATTATTTTTTTCCTTTTATTTTTCTCTGCAATTTGTTCTGCATAAGATTTTTCAACTACTTCACTCATTGGTCTCTCCTTTATCTTCTTCATCCTTAGTCTTTTTGGTCTTTTTTATCTTTTTCTCTTCAGTCTTTTTTTCCTTATTATCAACTATTTCATCAATTTCATCCTTTAACTCTTCAGATAAATTTTTCTGCTTTAAAGCTTCTTCTTTTGTTTTAAGCTCTTTAATTAACATTTCATACTCTTCTCTTGAAATAATTTTTGCAGCAAGAAGTCTCTCCCCTTCAATAACCTTCTTCCTCAAAGCATTTAATTCCTCTTTCTTTTTATTTTCTTCAAGAAGTTTAGCTTCTTTTTCTTTTTGAGCTTTTTCTTTTTCGTTAAGGATTTGAATTATTTCTTCTTTTGTTTTTCCCTCAATTAACATATCAACTTCTTCTTTGTATATTGTTTCTCTCTCAAGAAGAAGTCCTGCCATTTCGTGTAATAACTTCAAATTATCAGTTAAAATTGCTTTTGCTCTTTTATAATTCTGTGCAAGAATTGTTCTCACTTCTTCATCAGCATCTGCAACGATTTTTTCGGAAAATGCATTTCTCGTTTGATAATCTCTTCCAATAAAAACCTGACTATTGCTATCTAAAGACATAAATCCAAGTTTTGAACTCATTCCCCAATCAAAAACCATTTTATGTGCAATATTTGTTGCATGTTGAATATCGCTTGATGCACCAGTTGTTATATCTTCCATAATCAACTCTTCAGCAATTCTTCCACCCATACTCATAGCAATTTGGTCCATCAATTTGCCATATGAAGTATAACTGTTATCATTTTCTGGGCGAGAAAGTGTATATCCTCCAGCCATTCCTCTTGGGATAATTGAAACTTCTTGAACTTCCTCACAATTCTTCAATAATTTTCCTAATATTGCATGGCCTGATTCGTGATAAGCTGTCAACTTTCTATCTTCAGGAGTAACGAGAGTGCTCTTCTTCTGAGGTCCCATAAGAACCTTATTAATTCCCTCTGTAATATCTGTCATAGTAATTTTTGGTCTGCCTGCTCTAGCGGCTAAAATAGCTGACTCATTGAGCATATTTTCAATATCTGCACCAGTAAATCCAGTTGTAATTCTTGCTAAAGTCTTAAAATCAACACTTTCATCTAAAGGCTTATTTCTTGCGTGGATTTTTATAATTCCTTCTCTTTCTCTAACATCTGGGACGTGAACATAAATCTGTCTATCAAATCTGCCCGGTCTCAATAATGCTGGGTCAAGGACATCACTTCTATTTGTTGCTGCGAGCACGATAATCCCTTCGTTTGGTTCAAAACCATCCATTTCAACAAGGAGTTGGTTGAGTGTTTGCTCTCTTTCGTCATTTCCTCCGCCTAGTCCAGCCCCTCTTTGACGACCAAC
>CAMEYT010000094.1 GCA_945947685.1 uncultured Bacillota bacterium
TAGATCTTTTGAAATTCCTGATACAAATATTCAACAACCTGAAAGAAACTATGGGAATAAGAATAAATCTCCAGATAGAAATAAGGTTATTGAGGAAAAGAAGACAAATATTAGAAAAGTTGACAACAGAAAGAACACATTTATTTCTATTGATGACGGATTTGAAGAAACAACAATGGGTTCAAGAAAAATTATGAACCCAAAAACAAAGAAAAAGGGAGAAACAGTCGTAGCTCCAAGCGTTACTCACGTTATTTTAACATCAAAAACAATTTCAGTTAAAGATTTAAGCGAAAAGACAGGAAAACCTGTTTCTGAATTAGTTAAACAATTAATGATTCTCGGAATTATGGCCACAATCAATAGTAGTATTGATTATGAGGTTGCAGAGCTTGTTTGCGGTGAGCTTGGTATTACTGTTGAATTAAAGCTTGATAAGACTATGGAAGAAAAATTGATTGATATCAGCAGTGAAAAAGAGGAAGACAAAGAAAACCTTGTTAAAAGACCTCCAGTTGTTGCTGTTATGGGACACGTTGACCATGGTAAAACTTCCTTGCTTGATGCATTTAGAAAGACTAATGTTGTTAGTTGTGAAGCGGGAGGAATTACTCAAAAAATTGGCGCTTATCAAATTAACTTTAATAATGAAAAAATTACTTTTATTGATACACCAGGACACGCTGCTTTTACAGCTATGAGAGCGAGAGGAGCAAGAGCAACTGATATTGCTATACTTGTAGTAGCTGCAGATGATGGAATTATGCCTCAAACAATTGAAGCAATTAATCATATAAAGGCAGCAAAGATTCCTATGATTGTCGCTATTAATAAAATGGATAAGCCAGAAGCAAATCCTGATAGAATTAAACAGCAATTAGCCGAAAACGATGTGTTGCCAGAAGAATGGGGAGGAGATACAATAGTTGTTCCTATCTCAGCAAAGACTGGAATGGGACTGGATAAGTTAAAAGAAACAATCCTATTAGTTGCTGAAATGGAAGAACTAAAGGCAAATCCAAAGAGGAAAGCAACCGGTGTTGTTATCGAAGCAGAGTTAGACAAGAATAAAGGTCCAGTTGCTACAGTTTTAGTTCAAAATGGAACGCTTAAAGTTGGGGATTCTATTATGTCCGGTATCACATTTGGAAAGGTTAGAGCTATGTTTGATGAAAATGGCAAACCTGTCAAGAGTGCAAGACCATCAACTCCAGTTTCAATTTTAGGATTAAATGAAGTGCCTTCTTCAGGAGATAATGTATACGCTGTTGACGAGAGCCTTTCTAAACAAGTAATTCAAGAAAGAATTGCAAAAATTAAGGAAGAGAGAGCTGCTCAAACATCTGGAGTTACTCTTGATGGATTTATGGATAGAGTTCACGAAGGTTCATTGAAAACATTGAATTTGATTATTAAAGCTGATACACAAGGTTCTGTTGAAGCTTTGAAATCGACATTATTGACTCTAAGAAACGAAGAAGCAAAGGTTAATATAGTTCATAGTGCTGCCGGAGCAGTTACAGAATCGGATGTAATTTTAGCAGAGACAACTAACTCAATTATATTAGCTTTCAATCAAAAGCCTGTTGCAAAGGCTAAAGCTTTGGCTGATAACCTTAAAGTAGAAATAAAAGAATATAAGATTATCTATGAAATTGTAGATGATATAACTGCTGCGTTAACTGGAATGTTGACAGTCAAGTATGAAGAAAAATACATCGGAATGGCTGAAATTCTTATGGTTTTTAAGTTATCTACTGCAGGGAAGGTTGCAGGATGCCAGGTTAAAGATGGAAAGGTTGTTAGAAATAGTATAGCAAAAGTTATGAGAGGAACAGAAGAAATTGGTTCATCATCTGTTGAATCATTAAAAATTGTAAAAGATGAAAAGGCCGAGGTTGCAAAGGGCTTTGAATGTGGTATTAAATTAAAGGATAACATAGATATCAAAGAAGGCGATAAGATTGAATTCTATGTTAAAGAAGCTATAAAGAGAGGTTAATATGTCAAAAAGAATTGAAAGAGCAAATAGTGAATTAACCCGTTGCATCTCAGATATCATTCATAATAAGATGAATGACCCAAGAATAAATGATTTTGTTATGGTTTCTGAGGTAAATGTAACTCCAGATTTCAAATTTTGTAAAGTAAAGATTACTCTTTTAGAGAAAGATTTTAAAAGAGCAGATGAAATTATTGGGATTTTACAAAAATCTAGTGGATTTATAAAGAGAGAGTTGGCACAGATGGTTAATATGCCATCTGTTCCTCAATTAACATTTGTGTTTGATAAAAGCACATTAAATGTAATTAGAGTGGACGAACTTCTCAAGAAAATTCACATACCTGAGGAGGAATAAAAAATGAAAATAAAAGACATTGCAAAAATAGTTAAAAAAGGAGAGAGAATTGCTATATTAGGACATATTTCTCCTGATATGGACTGTTTTGGCAGTGTTTTTTCATTAAAATTATCCATTGAATCTCTTGGAAAAACTGTAGATGCGTTTACAGATGGAGAATTAAATGAAAAAGCTAAGAAAATTTTCAGTGGCGAAACTTTATCAACTGAATTTGATTATAGAAATTATGACTTACTGATAATTGTAGATACTCCAAATAAGCAGAGATTAGGCAGATATGGAGAAGAGGTTATAAAACATAAAAATATTATAAAACTCGATCATCATAGAGAAATCGAAAATTTCTTTTCTAAACAGGAATATGTTGATTCACTTTCATCCTCTTGTAGTGAAATTTGTTATCTTTTGATTAAAGAATTAAATATAGAAATGGATCAAAAGATTGCAACATATCTATATGCTGGATTATCTGCGGATACAAATTCATTTGTTAATACAAATGTTAATATTAATTCATTTAATATGGCGAAAATATTATGTGAAGCAGGCGCAAATACTTTATTAGTGAATGAGGTTATATTTAAGTCAAAAACTTTGGAAGAATGGATGCTAGATAAAAAAATCTATGAAACTACTGAAATACATAAAAATTATGGGATATCAATAATAAGATATAAAGATATAAGTAAGCTAAAGGGCGATAAAGAAGGGATGTCGCGATATGCTAACAAAATTGTTTCTTTAGATTGTATGCTTATTGGATGTTCAATGACAGAAAGAAATAAAAATACATATGATTGCAGCTTTAGATCTAAAAAAGAGGTTGCAGTCAATGCAGTTGCTAAAAAATTTGGGGGAGGAGG
>CAMEYT010000095.1 GCA_945947685.1 uncultured Bacillota bacterium
TTTTGTTTTTGGTAAATTTTTACCTCTCGGATAAATTGTCGGCGTATTGCTTATTTTTTTAACAAAAACAATCGACCTTTTATTTTCGTCAATCTCAAAATTTTCAATTTTTTCAATCTTGCCTCCAAGAATTTTAATAGCTTTTTCTCCCTCTTTTAATTCCTCTTTAATTTCTTGGCTTTTGTAAAACAATGCATATCCGCCTTTTTTAACAAAGGGAAGTAAATATTCAGACAAGGTGTTTGTTCGAGCTACTGCACGTGAAAGTGCATAATCAAACTTTTCTCTATTCTTTGCACAAAAATCTTCTGCTCTAAAATGAAAAGCCTCAATTCCATTTAATTTCAATTTATTAATAAGCTCATTTAAAAAATTAATTCTTTTATTTAAACTATCAATAAGTATTACTTTTAAATCCGGTCTAATTATTTTAAGCGGAACACCAGGAAATCCCGCACCTGTCCCAACATCAATAATACTAACATTTTGTGAAATTAATTTATAAGGAATAATTGAATCAATAAAGTGTTTTTTTATAACATCCTCATATTCTGTTATCGCAGTTAAATTATATTTTTTATTTTCTTGAACTAAAAAATCATAATATAATTTGAATTGTTTTTCTTGTATATCATTAATTTCAATTCCATTTTCTAAAAATATTTTTTTAATCGATTTTTCCATATATTCCTCTGTTTTTAAAAACGCTGCATATTCTGCGTTTTATTTATTTTTTTATTTATTTATTATTAAAAACATTTATTTTTTTATTAAATATTAAAAAAAATATTTTTTTATTTAATATTTTTTTCTTTAAATCTTTTCACTAAAACTGATAAAACAGCAATATCTGCAGGGGAGACTCCCGAAACTCTTGAAGCTTGTCCAATATTCAAAGGCTTTATTTCTTGTAACTTTTGAATTGTTTCACCTCTCAATCCTTTTAATCCTTCATAGCTAAAATCAGCAGGAATTTCCACCTCTTCATTTTTCTTTGCTCGAATAATTTCTTCCTGTTGTATCTTTAAATATCCTTCAAATTTAGTCATAATATTTAATTCATTAATAACATCAAAGGAAAATTCCTTTTCGCTGTATATGCCGTATTCTTTATTAATTTTGAAGATATCAAGATTAACTCTTTTAAGAGATTCTCTAACAGAAAGAGAAGTCTTTGGAGGATTTTCTCCATTTTCTTCGAACAACTTTATAAGTTTATCATCCAATTTCAATTTTATATCTAGAAGTTTTTTTGATTCTTCCAATTTCTTTAATTTATTTTTAAAAACTTTATATCTCTTATCAGAAACTAGTCCAACTCTTCTACCAATTTCAGTTAATCGTAAATCGGCATTATCCTGTCTCAAAGTCAATCTATATTCCGCACGACTGGTCATCATTCTATATGGTTCATTTGTTCCTTTAGTAACTATATCATCAATTAAAACCCCAATATATGCATCACTTCTAGATAAAATGAGTTCTTCTTTTCCACGTAAATATAGGGAAGCATTTATTCCTGCTATTATTCCTTGTGCGGCAGCCTCTTCATATCCACTTGTTCCATTTATCTGTCCAGCAAAATACAATCCCTTTCTGGCCTTTAATCCGAGAGTAGGTAAAAGCTGAATAGGGTCGATGCAATCATATTCAATCGCATATGAATCCCTCATAATTTCAGCCTTTTCAAGTCCTTTTACAGAGTGAATCATCTCTTTCTGAACTTCAGTTGGCATTAAAGTTGAAAAGCCTTGGATATAAACTTCATTAGTTGAAAGAGCTTCAGGCTCTAAAAATAAATTTAAAAAGAAAATTATACAAAAGTTTACTATAGATAAATAATTGATGTTTATCTTTATCAGCAAATCTAACAATCTTTGTTTCTATTGAAGGGCAATATCTTGGTCCAATTCCCTTGATTTCACCCGATATAGTTGGATTTCTATATAAATTGTCCCTAATAATCCTATGGGTATCTTCATTTGTATAAGTTAAATAACAAGATCTTACATTCTTAGGTTTTTTCTTGGTTAAAAATGAGAAAGATTGAATATTTTCCTCTCCTTTTTGTTCGATAAGGTTGGAATAATCTATACTTCTTCCATTTACACGAGCTGGCGTTCCTGTTTTAAATCTTAATAATTTAATTCCTAAGTTTTTTAAGCAAGTTGATAAATATTTAGCATTTTTAAATCCATTAGGTCCAACATTTTCAACGTAGGGACCTATGACGATATCGCTATTTAAATACACACCAGTTGCAAAAACTATCGCTCTACAAGAAAACTCATCTCCTACAACTGTTTGAACAATTTTTTCTTCACCATCGTCAATAACATTGCTGACTTCAGCTTGCTTAAGATATAGATTTGGAGTATTTTCAATAGTTTTTTTCATCTCAGTATGATAAGCAACTTTATCTGCCTGTGCTCTAAGACTTTGAACTGCCGGTCCTTTCCCACTGTTTAACATACGTATTTGTATGAGAGTCTTATCTGTATTTACTCCCATTTCTCCACCTAAAGCATCCACTTCGCACACAAGATGACCTTTTGCTGTTCCACCAATAGACGGATTGCAAGCTAAAAAAGCCACTGCGTCCAAACTCAGTGTTAGCAATAATGTTTTTTGTCCCGTTCTAGCAAGGGCTAGGGCAGCTTCACAACCTGCATGTCCTGCGCCAATAACAACCGCATCAAATTTTTCCATTTTTATTCCTCAATAACCTCTATTTCTATTCCTAGAACACCATATTTTTTCTGCTGTTCTGTTGAATAATATTTATTCATATCATCGGGCTTAGCTTCTTCGTCTTCGGCATATCCTAAATCTATTTTATCATTATTTTTATACAGTTCATCAAAGTTTTTATATCTCTTTAAATCTTTGATTTTTGTCAATAGTTTTTCTTCGCTATCAACCTTCGTAAAAAGCAATTCATCTCCCACAGAATATTTTTGTCTTTTCTCATCATATAAACGCATCTCTATCTTTTTTCTTTTAGCTTTTATACTCTCAAATGGCTGAGCTTGAAGATGTAATTCATATCTACTCATAATTCCTCCTTGTTCTTAATAGATTTTTTATAAATATTTCTAAAAACTTTAATCTCAATCTTTCTTGATTATTGATTAGTAATAGTTTATTTAGAAAACGAACTGGTTTACTTGTAAATATTTTAGTGTAAAA
>CAMEYT010000096.1 GCA_945947685.1 uncultured Bacillota bacterium
TTTGACATACGTCAAACACTTGCTTATGGTAGGGATGAGTGGACTCGAACCACCGACCCCCACCTTATCAGGGTGGTGCTCTAACCGGCTGAGCTACATCCCATCGGTTTTATTTCTCAAAAAACAAGTTTTTATCAGTTTTCGTTTGACCTATGAACAGTTTTTTGACAGAAATCGCATTTGATAAATGCTTTATTATTATATCTATTGGAAAAGATAAAGTCAAGTTATTTTTATTATTTTTTTAATAATTTTTATTTTTTATTTGAATTTGTTCTTTCTATATGATATAATTGAATTGGAAAGTGGAGGGTATTGTGAAAGTATATCAAGTAATAAAGATTAAAGATGGTAAAAAATGGACGTCACCAAATCTTGCATCATTAAGCATTGTCGATAAGATAGCAAAGATTTTTAAAAGCGACGCAACGTATGTTAGAGAATTAAATCTCGAAACAACAGGTGCTGATGCAACGAGAAAATATGCTATAAAAAAACTATTCTCAAGTGAGGAGAATGTGCTTGAAAACAGAAGAGTATCTATGTATGCATATGGAGATGAAATATATTTGAGAAGAAAGACTGAAATAGAATCAATTCGCGAAAATGTAGAAGCTCTATTCGATTGGTATGAAGATGATAAGGGGAAGAAAAAAATCTATTATATTGGATATTGTAACCCGGATAACTCTGTAACAGAGGTATTTGCTATAGCAGAAGGATATGTGGAAGCAAGGGATGTCGCTATTGAATTTGGAAAAATAATGGCACCTAAGAAAATGGCAATTATGGAAAAAGATGTATATTTTGATGCGGATAAATGTATCGAAGATATAAACAAGCAACAATTATTTGGAAAAAATAGGGACGCTATATGGTTTATTGGGACACCAGAAGAAGAAAGCTACTATGAGATTGTAAAGGAGATTGCTGCATTAAATAAGAAATATCAAACATCTATTACAAACAATAAAAAGCTAAAAAAGAGATGCAAAGAATTGGAATCTAATATTGAAGAGTGGAATATATACACTGATTCCTTGACGAAAGAGTTAATTAAGGAGAAGGAACAGAAGGTTATAGCTGAACAAAAACTTGAGGTTGTAAAAAATCATCCATTTAAGAATTTGTTTGGAGGAAGAGATCGTAACTAATAGGAGAGAAAAAATAGAGCCAACTCTATTTTTTTTTGTTAAAAAATTAACAAATCTTTTTTAGAATTAATAAAAAAATGATATAATTCATATATGGGAAAAGAGTTTTATCAAAAGCCTAAAAATGAAGTTCTCCAAGATTTGGAAACTTCAGAAAATGGGCTTTCATCAGTTGAAATAAAGAAGCGATTAGAAAGAGATGGGAAAAATGTATTGAAAAGTGGCAAGAAGCGTGGTTTTTTCTATCGTTTTTTTAGTCAATTCTGCGATATATTGATTATAATTTTGATTGTAAGTGCACTCATTAGTATTATTGCAGCTGTAGTAGAAAAGGATACGTCAGAATATGTTGATGCGGGAATAATTTTATTTGTTATTTTTATTAATGCGATAATAGGAACTATTCAAGAAGGCAATGCTAACAATGCAATGGAGCAATTAAAATCTATAACCAAACCTAGAGCGAAAGTTATTCGAGGTGGAAAGATTGTCAAAATTAAGACGGAGGAAATTGTCGTAGGAGATATAGTAGTTCTTGAAGCGGGGGATTCAATTCCTGCTGACTTGAGAATTTATGAAAGCGTTGCACTCAGAATTGAAGAGAGTGCTTTGACGGGGGAATCTTTAGCTGTTGAGAAGCATGATAAAATAATCGAAGAACAAGTCGCTATTGGCGATAGAATTAATATGGCATACATGGGAACAACAGTTGTAAATGGAAGAGGTAAGGGGATAGTTGTTGCAACTGCAATGAATACTGAAATCGGGAAGATTGCAACAATGCTAAATAATACTAAGAGTGAAGATACTCCTTTAACAAAAAAAATTAAAAAAACAAGCATATACATTAGTTTGATTGTTTTTATCGTTTCTTTATTTATTTTAATAATGGGAATTGCGAGCGGAGATTCCTTTGGCAAATCTTTAATTTTGGCGGTGGTAATAGCTGTATGTGCTGTGCCCGAAGGCCTTCCTGCAGTTATGACAATTACAATGTCTATTGGTGTAAATGAAATGGCTAAAAAGAGGGCTATTGTTAAGAATCTCACTGCTGTTGAAACGCTTGGTTCGACAGAGATAATTTGTTCGGATAAAACGGGGACTTTGACTTTAAATAAAATGGTCGTTAAAGATTTGTTCTTGTTTGATGAAAATCTGCCTTCAATCAGGGATTTAGTGTCTGGGGAAGAGGAGATTGTTCAGAGAATTATAGATGAGAGTCGTGGTTACAATCAGCTTGTTAAATGTATGCTTTTATGCAATGATTCACAGTTAAAATTTGAGGAAGGGAAATTGTCTTCAATAGGGGATACAACCGAGGTTGCTCTTTCGGAATATGGCTATATGCACGGAATTATTAAAGAACATGTTGAAGGTAAATATCTTCGAGTAAATGAAATTCCTTTTGACAGCGATAGAAAATTAATGACGACATTTAATCAAGATGAAGGGGCTTTGATTTCATATACAAAAGGAGCTGTAGATAATTTAATTGAAAAATGTAATAGGGTGTTAATAAATGGACGAATAGAGAGATTGTCCAACAAAATTAAGTCGGAGATTTTGGAAAAGAATAGTACAATGGCAAAGAATGCTCTTCGTGTTCTTGGTTTTGCTCAAAAAACATACTCAAATGGAGCTCCAAAAAACATTGATGAGGCGGAGGAGAATATGGTCTTCCTTGGATTAGTAGGAATGATGGATCCTCCTAGAAAGGAAGTTTATGAAGCAATTAAGACTTGTAAAAAAGCAGGAATAACTACTATAATGATAACTGGCGATCATAGAGATACGGCTTATGCTATAGCAAAAGAACTTGCAATTGCCTCAAGTGAAAGAGAAGTAATTACAGGAGCAGAGATTGATAAATTGACAGATGAAAAATTTCTTGAAGCTGTGGATAAATTCCGCGTATATGCACGAGTTAGTCCTGAACATAAAGTAAAAATTGTTGATGCTTTAAAAAAGAAAAACAAGGTAGTTGCGATGACCGGAGATGGAGTAAATGA
>CAMEYT010000097.1 GCA_945947685.1 uncultured Bacillota bacterium
ATTGTAAAATACTGAAAAGAATAATTAACCGATCTGAAAATATTTAAAAACTCTTTAAAGAATAAAGCCTTTGTTACCCCTCTATCCTTTACAACAGTCTTCTTACTATAGAAATTTCCATCCCCTTCAGAGTTTTTGAGAAGGATTTTTAAATATACTCTTTGAGCAAAATACAAAATCCCAGCACAAAATACTAAACAAATTGCTATAACCATTAGCAAACTTGCAACTAGTCTATGATTTAGCAGAATATTTTTTAAGAGAATAGGAAAATACAAATAGCTTGCCAAGCTCTTTATACTTACGACTAGAGATTCTGAAAAAAGCGTCGCTTCTCCATTCTGCAATACTGCAAGAATGAATTTTAGACAAGTAATATATAGATAGAACCCCACTGCAACGAAAAGAATATATATTACCAACATAACAACGAATTTATTCTTTAAGTATCCCACTAAATACATCATTGGGACTGATAAGACAAGGGACAATAAGAAAGGAATAAGTGGGAAAAACAACATAAATACTGGTAAGAGAAGATAGAAAGACACTGCTTGTCCTGTCAATATTCCAAACTCAATCATTACCGGTAAAACTAAGACTAATGAGAACACCATTTCCTTCAAATAAAGATAGGTTGTTTTTGCAAGTAAAATTGTTCTTCCACTGACTGGTAACTTTAAAATATCGTTATCCGCACTGAAGAATAGAGTTTTTGTAGTCAAACTTAAACCAAATAGTAGTTGTGCTAGCTGAACTATAAAAATAAAATAGACAATAAATTCGTTGGCTAATTCAGCGTTTTTACAAGAAATAATCACACTTCTGAAGGCAAATAACGCAACAAATCCAATAACACCAACACCCAATAATAAAATTATAGCTTTAAAAACCTTATAAAAAAGACTAGCGCCCTTTGTAGATCTAGCCGCTTTCGATAGAAATTCAATTTTTAATAAAGCTATAAATTGACTCATTAATCTACCCTTTTAATCTGTTTTTTCTCAGCGTTCTTTTTCATTAATTTAATATCTTTCGCTTCTTTTTTCTCACTTTTGATTTTGATTTTTTCTTCTTTTTTATCTTTTTGCTGAATCTTTTTAATAGACTGGACTCTCTTCTTTACTGTTTGTCTTTCTTTCTTGAGAGTCTTCTTATCTTTGTAATATATTGTTTTCGCCTTCTGATCCCTAGTCATATCTAGGAAGTAATCTTCAAGCGATACTGAGCTCTCCTTCATAAACTTTTTGACATCGATAATTTCCATCAATTGTCCTCTATTTATTATCGCTACCCTATCGCAAAGTTTCTCTACCATATCAATATTGTGAGAGGAGAAAAAAACTGAATTGCCTTTTCGTTTATGCTCCTTCATATACTCACGAATCTCAAAGGTCGATTGAGGGTCAAGCCCCACTAATGGCTCATCCAAAATCCAAACTTTAGGATTGTGTATAAGCGCAGCAATGATACATATTTTTTGATGCATCCCGTGGGAATATGATCTAATTTGATTATCAAGTGCATGAGCCATACTAAACTTTTTTGCAAGAGTTTCCATTCTCTCTTGTATCAAATCTTTAGGAACTCTATAAATGTTTCCCATATAATTCACATACTCTCTACCTGTCAAATTTTCATAAACAGCATGGTTATCAGGAACATATCCCATATTAAGTTTTGCGTTAATAGGATCCTTTTTCATATCATATCCACAAATTTTTATCTGTCCTTCTTCAAAAGGAAGGATTCCCGTTATACATTTAATAGTTGTAGACTTTCCTGCTCCATTTTTACCTAGAAAACCAAAAACCTCCCCATCCTTAACAGTGAGGGATAGGTCTTTAACAGAATAGAAATTTGAGTTTTTATATTTTTTCGATAAATTGATAATTTCGATCATATTTCCTCTTTTCCTTTTATATGCTAAAATTTTACCATAAAACAGCTCCACTGTCAATACTAAATTTTTATATATTATATATATAAAATTTTAACAAAAAAAATCTTAGTAAAAAAGCGTGCATATACAGCTTCCTCCACAATAATTAATTTAATTTTTTTGCATTTTTAAGGTTTTAAATTAAGAAAAAATCAATCTTAATTTTTAATTATTTTTCATATTAATGGAAGATAATATATTAATTATTTTTTTATGAATTTGAGTAGATTTTTTTTGCAATTTATTATTTTTTTTGTGTTTTTATATTTTTATATTAATTAAATTATTTTTAAATCGCGGAATATGCGTAATTTTCGGAAAAATAAATTAATTTAAATAAAAAATAATTCAACTATAAAAACAACCCAAGAGATTGTAAATCATTATAAATAATGATATATCTTTCCTTAATTTTCATAACTTTTTGTATTATTTTTTTTAATATTTTTTATTACAATTTAATCTCTATATTTTATAATAATTATTTTTTATATTGTATACAGCTTAATTAAAAAAAGTTATATATAAAGAATTTTCTTTTTTCTATTATATATAATCCTAAAAATTTTTTAATTATTTCAAAATACTAACTAAAAAAATAATCCAATCATTTAATTTGATTAGATTATTTTATAATTTCACGCTATATGCTCAGTTTTAGAACTTCTCGTTATATACTTCGAAATATGCCTTTGGATGATCGCACACAGGACATTTTTCAGGAGCTGAATCCCCTACATAAATATGTCCACAGTTTCTGCAAATCCAAACTGTTTTATCTGTCTTTTTAAAGACCTTTTTTTCTTTAACTAATTTAGCTAAAAGACGATATCTTTCCTCATGTCTTTTCTCAATTTCTGCTACAGCTTCAAATTTATTTGCTATAACATCAAAACCTTCTTTCTTTGCCTCTTCAGCCATTTCTTTATACATAGATGTCCATTCGCCGTGTTCTCCAGCAGCTGCATCTAAAAGATTTTCAAGAGTTGAAGGAACTTCTCCATTATGTAAATATTTAAACCACATTTTTGCGTGTTCTTTTTCGTTTCCAGCAGTTTCTTCAAATACTTCTGCTATTTGTTCATATCCATCCTTACGAGCTTTTGAAGCATAGTATGAATATTTATTTCTTGCTTGACTTTCACCAGCGAAAGCAGTCATAAGATTTTGTTCAGTTTTACTTCCTTTCAATTCCATTTTT
>CAMEYT010000098.1 GCA_945947685.1 uncultured Bacillota bacterium
ATTGGTGTGCTGTTTATGTATCTAATGATAACAATTTTAGATGCTGTATTAGTCAGAGGGTTGGCTTACAAATTGACAACTTTGGAAATGATAAGTGGAGGGGTATTTCTTGCAGTATTAAGCAATGGACTAACATTTGCTGTAGTCGGGCCATTTTCATTTTTGAAATTATTTGTAGCATTTGTAATCTTGTTTCTTTCCTATAGTAGTAAAAGCTATTATTCGGTGTTTGTATCTCTAATTATGGGAATAGGAACTTTGATTGGAATTAATAATCCCGTGTATATTGCACCTTTTGCGGTATGGGCAGTATCAATTTCAATGTTTAAAAGCTATAAAAAGTATCTTATGCCTATAGCGATTTTAGCAGTGGAATGTTTATGTGGTTTCTATTTTAATTTATACTATAATTTTTCTCCATATGAAATAATTCCTGTTGGAGTGCCCTGCATTCTGTTCCTAGGGATACCTAATAAAATCTATGATAAGTGTAGAGCTGTACTTTCTTCAAAAAATAGTAGGGTGGCAGTGAAAGATGTTGTTAATAGAAATAGAGAATTGTTACATAATAGGATAGGGTGTTTGAGCGAAGCTTTTAATGAAGTAGAAAAGACGTTTAGAAAGATGGCGAATAGCTCGCTAAATAAGGAAGAGATGCAGGATACAATGAAGAGAGAAATCAAGAAGAAAGTCTGTGAAAATTGCCCTGAGAAAAATCGTTGCTATCGTGCATATGCAAAGGAAACTGAAATGGTATTAAATGAAATAGCGGATATAAGTTTTGAAAAAGGAAAAATAAATGTCTTAGATATTCCAAATTTTATGAATACTCACTGTAATAAAGTAACAACGATAATTGCCACTGTAAATACTCTCTGTAATCAGTATAAAAGATATTCAGATCTCGTAGGGGATATTGATAAAAGTAAGCTGCTAGTTGCAGACCAGATGAATGGTGTGGCAAATATAATGAAAGACTTAGCAAAAGAGGTTCGAGCTCCACTAGCTTTTGATAATGTTCGTGAAGATAAAATTGTTGAGGAGTTGCTTGTTAATGAGATAATTTGTGATGATGTCCTAGTTGTAGAACGGGGGATACATGAAATAGAGGCTACAATAGTAATTCGAAATGAAGATAAAGATAAGCAAATATTGAGCGAAGTTGTTGGGAAAATATGTGGATGCGAGATGTATGTTGAAAAAAGTATTTCTTCAATAAAACCAGGGTGGAGTACTTTAACTCTTTGTAAAATCCCTAAATATGATTGTTCATTTGGAGTAAGCGTTAAGACTAAGGATGGATCAGAGACGAGTGGAGATTGTTATGCTATTCAGAAGTTGACTGGGGATAAGTATATGTTTGCTCTCTGTGATGGGATGGGGAGTGGTGAAAAAGCACAAGAAATCAGCGAAAATGCTATAAACTTAATTGAAAATTTTTATAAAGCAGGTTTTGATAGTGAATTGATAATGTCGAGCATAAACAAATTGCTTTCCCTGCAAAAGGAGGATGTATTTTCTGCAGTTGATATTTGTATTCTAGATTTAAACGAAGGAAGTGCAAACTTTATAAAAATGGGAAGTCCAAGTTGCTATATAATAGATAAAGAACAATGTCAAATAGTCGAGGGTAATGCTCTTCCACTTGGAGTTATTCAAGAGACTCTTCCTAATAATAAAAAATCAATTATAAGAGGAGGAGATTATATAATTCTAACTACCGACGGAATCAGTGATTCATTTGAAAACGATGAACAAATACTGGAATATGTTTGCAGTTTGGATTATAAAAATCCTCAAACTATTAGCGATGCAATTATGAAAAAGGCTTTAGAAAATAATAAAGGGATTACAAAAGATGATATGAGTATTATTGCAATAAAAATATTTTAATAAAAAAGCGTGCATATTGCGCGTTTTTTAATTATTTTTATGATAAAAATTAATTTTTAATTAATTCTTTATTCTATAAATAGGGAAAAATAAATATTTTTATGTTTTTATATTTTTAATAAAAAAAGCGTGCATATTGCACGTTTTTTTAATTCTTTTTATTAATTTCATTCACTGTTTTTGCTTTTTTAATCCCTTTAAAGAAATCTCTTTTCATTTTTTCTTCGTCAATGGCTACTGCGAGTCTAATATGGCTCTTTGGATTAATTGTCATATTTGTTCTACCAGGCAGGTCCTCTGTATCCACATCGATATCCACACGAACATACTTAAATAATCGTGGATATCTACAAGCTAGCACGGCACAAGTATCATTGGTCGCAACTCTCTTATCTGCATATTTGTGTTCCCAATATCCTGTATACATATCATGGATAAATTTTCCTGTTTCATTGATGCCTTTCATTGAAAGAACTTCTTTTTCGGTAAAATATGCTAATTCTCGCCCCATTCTTGATGGAATATAAGTCATTGGAATTCCGCTTTCTACAACAATCTTTACTGCTTCAGGGTCTGTAGATGCATTAAATGAACGATAGTGTATCCACATTGGCCCTTGATTTGGCCAATCATATGGTGAGCAGCCCTCCGTATAAATATGTTTAATCATACCTACGACATCTGGATGTTTTTTGATTAATAATCCAAGGTTTGTATGAGGTCCAAGAGCTATGATGTTGATTTCTCCTTTATTTTCACAGATAACCTCATACATAGCTTCGATTGCTCCTTTGCGGATGGGTTTTGCTTTTACTTTTTCTGGTGGGATATATCCACCCATCCCATACTTCTGATGTATGAATTCTGCATCTGGGCTATTTCTGAACATAGCTTTAGCTGCACCCTTTGCGACAGGAATATCCGTGCGACCGTATTTTTCTAAAATATGAAGCATATTGCGCGTAACAGTGTCAATATCTTTATTTCCTCGAACGGTTGTAAATAATTTAATGTCCATTTTTTTATCTTCTAAAGATAACACTATTGCGGCAGAATCGTCTACGCCAGGATCGGTGTCAATAATTACTTTTTCTTTCTTCATATTTTCATCCTTTTTAATTATATTGCGGAAAAAAATCGCATAGTTATTATACATTTATTCGCCAGAGAAGTAAAGTGTTTTAAATGTTTT
>CAMEYT010000099.1 GCA_945947685.1 uncultured Bacillota bacterium
TTACTTCTCTATCAATATCTTTTTATTTTTTTTGTAAAAAAAGTGTCAAAGTTTGATATATGCTTTGACACTATTTTCTTATAAATTCCTTACTTTTTCGGACTCTGCTAGATAATTTTCTTGCAAATAATCTTTATATTCTTCATTTTTGGGATATACATCCTCCATCTCCAGTTGCTTTAATTTACTTACTGAAATCTCATATGCAATTCGCTCTTCCTCTTGGCCATTTGGAAGTTTTTTGATATAAGCTCTTGATTGTATCCTTCCTTCGATTGAGATTTTTGTTCCAATCTCTTGTTTTTCCATATATCGTGCATTCCTACCCCAAAAAATACATGGAAGATAATCAGATTTAAAATTTCTTCTATTCACTGCGATGAGCGCATCGCAAATTTCCCTCTTAAAAGGAGTTGTTCTAAATATCGGTTCTTTACAAACATAACCAGTAATACATACTTTATTTGTATCAGACAAGTCCTCAAACTTATCAAACTCTTTTTCTGTCCATAAATCTCTGGCAAAGACGTGAAGAATAAGTTTACTCTTTTCTTCCTCAAGCTTATTATAAGACCTAAACTCGCCTTCAACTGCGATTACGTCTCCTTCACAAAGGGTTCTGTTGTCTAATAATCTTTCAGAAACAGTTATGGGGATATAGTCATAAGCTTCAGATAATCTTTTTACCCTCAATGTCAACTCATAGAATTTTTCGTCCTCAATTTCGTGGGACTTCTTAGGCTGTGTTGAAATTCTTCCAATAACACGAGCGATGTTGTTTTGTTCATTTATGTTTTTCATTTATTTCTCCTTTAAAAGGTGTTGCACTCCGTTTCTATCAATCGTATAATTTTCACTATAAACTAAATCGCCGACTGACGTAATTTTATAGCCATTTATTGTAAGTCTATCTAAAATCATTCGCAAACCATTAAGAATATCATCCGAATTGTTATGCATCAAAATTATCGAACCATTTTTAACCTTATTCATAACTCGAGATGTCATCTCTGCTCCACTTAACCCCTTCCAGTCTAATGTATCCACATCCCACTGTATAGGAAGAAGATTTAAACTTTCGCAGATGTTGATTAAATCGTTGTTATACGAGCCATAAGGGGGTCTAAACAGTTTAACTTTCTTACTAGTAATCTTCTCTATCTTCTCAACCGATGTTTCTAACTCTTCTTTAATTTTATCTTTAGAGAGCTTAGCCATATCTGGATGGGTGTTAGAGTGTGTTCCTATCTCTATACCCGCTGAATCGATTGCTTGAACTTTATCTGGATATTTATCCACCCAGAATCCAACTAGAAAAAATGTCGCGCCCACATTATATTCCTTTAGGATATCAAGTATTCCAAGCGTTTTCTCAGCCCCCCAAGCAGAGTCGAAAGATATTGCAACTTGTTTTGCCTCAGTTTCTACTGAATAAACAGGGACTTTTCTCGTGGTGTAACCAAAATATACTTCTGCAGAAGCCGTTCCATTTATTCCAATTGATAGAAGCACACAAACAATAGTCATTGCAAGGATAAACTTTATTGTTCTAGATTTGATAACTAAAAAGTGCATTCAAACCTCCCTTATATGTTAGAATAATTTTACAAAAAGTAGAAAGCGAATGAGTGTCATTTCACGCTTAAAACCGCACCTTTTGTCGAATTACTACAATCTATTAAGAAAAGCTTGAAATTATGAATAAAATATCATTGAAATTAAAAAATTATGATTTTTGCTTGCATAAAAACATACGAGTTATACTAAAACAAATGAAGTTTTCTTTAGTTTGGATGTAAATTCTGCTAAATGAACTTACCTAACCAACGACATTTTTACTATAAAAAAAGAAGAAAGCTATTTTCTTCTCAAATAAGTTAAAGTGATTGTTCCATAATCTTTCTCATCGTAGACCTCGAAAGGCTCCCAGTTATAATCGTCTTCACGAGAATGCTCACAAACAATAGTCCCCTCTTCACTCAGAAGATTTTTCTCTCCTATCTTTGATAACATCCTTTCATATAGCCCACTTTGATAAGGTGGATCGAGTAAAATTAAATCAAATTGTCCGTCTAAGAAACCTAAAACAACGTTTGCATCTCCTTTGATAACTTTTGCATCAGATTTTATTGCTGAAAGATTTTCCTTGGTCAACTTAACACTCTTGTCATTTATATCAACAAATACAACTTCACGCGCACCACGACTCAATGCTTCTATCCCTAGAGCTCCTGTGCCACAAAACAAATCCAAAACCCTTGAGCCTGGAATATCAAATTGTAATTTTGTAAATAAAGCTTGCTTAACTTTATCCGTTGTAGGACGAATATGTTTAAACGGATTATCCTTAAGCTGCTTTCCTCTAAATTTACCTGCGACTATTCTCATAATATTATTATACCATTATCTAGATTTTTTTTCAAATATATTTATAACAAAATGAATTTATCATTATTAACCCAATAATTAATATTTGCTATTTTAATATATTTTTGCCGTCAATTTGTCGTCAATGCGACATAATTCGACAGAAAATATAGTAAACTAAAATTATCACAAAGGAAAAGAGAAATATGAGAAAAAACTATCCAAGATTTACATTAAGAGTTTCACCTACTACGCTAGAAAAGCTTGCTTACATAGCTGAATACCACGGAAGAACTAAAAACAAAGAAATTGAATTTATATTAAAGAAACAAATTATGGAATTTGAGCGTTTATATGGAATCATTGAAACGGATAATGACGATTTAGATTAAAAACCTCATTATTTGCATTAAACAAAAAAATTAAAAAATTTCTTTAAATATTTTTGATGTTTTTGATTGACAAATAACAAACATTGTTGTAAAATAACAATGCTTGTTTATATGTATGTCCATTTACGTAAGTTGAAATCGATAAGTTGTTTTTTTAGAAACAGCAACGGATTTGCTTTTCAGAATTAACATAAACAGACATTCTATAACCATATAAAGCAAAGCTTCATTACATATATTGTAATAAATTTAATCAAATATTTTGGACTGTTAACTCAGTTGGGTCGACGCGTTAAGCGAACAAGCCGGTGTGCTTGTGAGTAGC
>CAMEYT010000100.1 GCA_945947685.1 uncultured Bacillota bacterium
GTAGTCAATAAAATTTTTGAGAATATTTCTAAGCCAGCATTTGGCTATGATGCATACAATAATGAATATTGTGATATGGTCGATAGGGGTATTATTGACCCAACTAAGGTAACTCGTTCAGCGCTTCAAAATGCAGCAAGCGTAGCTTCAACTCTTTTGACAACAGAAGTCTTAGTTGCAGAAATTGAGGATAAGAAGGAAAATCTTAATCAGCCTGAGGAATATTAAGAAAAATATATTTTTCTAACTCTGTATTTATTATCTTTTTTCGAATAAATGCAGCATATTTTGTTTTAGATTATAAGTATTGACAATTTTTCATTTTTGTGCTATTATCTATATAATTAATTAAAGAGGAAGATAGAGATGAAGAAAGATAAAACCATTAATAAAAATAAATCAATGACTTTTGAAGAAGAATTTTTGTATCAACAGAAACTTTTTGAGAAAAGAAAAAGCTTGATATTGAATTATATAGAAGGATTTAATGATAATCATCCCAATGGAATTGAAAATAAGGGATTAACTAATAATGAAACAATAAAATTTAAAACAATTTTTTCTCATTTAGATTTAATGAGTTTTATGGTGGATTATATAGGTATTCAATTAAAAATAAGATGTGAAAATTTGATTAAAAAAAATAAAAAAGATGTAGCTGAAGCCTATGAAAATAACTATAAAGAATGGGCTGAGGATTTTGAATTATTTAAATCAGATGTAATTCGAAAACTAAAACAACTTAAGCTATACAAAGGATATGAAAAATAAGAATATAACCTTTTAATTAGGAAATAATTATCGTGGAGGTATTTATGAAACTAATTAAAGGGTTCTTTTTTTCTGTGTTGGCTGTAGTTTGTTTAACTGTTTGTGGATGTGAGTATGCAAATTATGTTAGGACTGCTAGCTTTTCTAATATTACAGCGAGTGGAAGTGATAAAAACACAGTGAAAGTTACTTTTGAAAAGGATACAAGAGTCAATGAGAAGGCGTTTGATATTCAAGTTAGGGCGAGTGAAGAGGTATCTATAAATATCGCGGAAGAGTTGAAGGAAAGTGTTGGAATTGAATTTGTCAATACAAAATGGAATTCACTGACTACACTTTTAGTCATTGCGGCGAATAAGCCAGACACAGAAGAATATCAAACATACAAAGAGGTTCAATCAAAGACATATATTATGACGACAGACAAAGAGGTAACTCTCACATTTAGAGTCGTTGTGGGCGAAACAGAAGATAATGCTGCTGGGACTGGTCAAATTTTGACAAATTCAAAGGAAGTGTCAGATGAATTTAAAATAAAACTCATTCCCCTCAAACAAAGCTCTTGACATATTGTTTTGGATATGTTAACATAAAAATATATGGAGAGGAATATGGATAAAAAAATTAATGAGAAAAAAATGGAGAAGAGTGCAAATAATATTGCTGCTATTCTATTATCATTGTTAATTATAATCGGTGGAGCTGTCCTATTTGGGGTTGTCTATGCGACAGGTATATTCAGTATATGGGTAACATTCCTTCCAACATTTGGCGCAATGTTTGTCTATAAGCGTTTTAAAAAAGATGGAAATAGAGGAATGGTTTTATTTATCCTGTTTTTATCAGTATTATTTAATCTTATAGCTATGGTTTTAGGTTTAGCTATTGCTGCAATGATACAATATCCTGGGAATAATTTTGGTTATTTGCTTGGAGCAAGTTGTGAGGTTCTATTTACACAGTTGATTTGGCAGCCATTATTATGTATTTTGTTTACGACAGGTGGAGTATTGCTTGCATTTACAGTTATTAAAACAAGAGAAAAGAAACAAACACTAAGCAATCCAAATGTTGTAATTCCTGTTTCACAAATAAATCAGCCAACAAATCAACCAAAGTCAGCAGATGAAAGCTTGGCAGCAAAAATGGTGGACGATATCCGAGAATATGTCCATATGTTGAAAGAAAAACTAATTGAAAAAGAAGAGTTTTTAAAATTAATCACTGATTATAGAGAAAAAATAATAATTCCAATGACGGATGAACAAAAAATGAAAATAATTCTTTTATATGCAAAGCCTTATGAAGACGAATATAGAGAAGCGGCAAGAAAGATTTTAGTTAAGATTCTTGCTAATTGATAAAAAAATAAAAAATACGACTATTTTATTTAGTTGTATTTTTTTTGTTTATATGTTATACTCAAATAGAATATTGAAAATAGAGGTTGATAATGATAAGTGTTAAGAATTTATATTTGAGATATATTAGAGAATATTATGCACTATATGATGTAAATCTTGAGATTGCACAAGGTGAAAGTGTTGCATTGATAGGAGCTGATGATAGTGGAAAGACTAGTTTGTTGCGTATATTAAATAAACTAGAGAAGCCTACAAAAGGGAATATCTATATTAATAATAGGCCAATTAAGAAGGTTAATTTTAAGAATGATATAAGTGTTGGATATATTCCAGCAACACCAGTCTTCTTTGAAAAGAAAACTGTTTATGAAAACTTGAAATATGTACTTTCAATTAGAAAGCTCCCCCCAGAGACGGTTGAAAATAAAATCAATGAAGCAATTATAGAATATTCTTTGGAAAAAATTAGAGATGAAAAAATATGTAATCTTTCTTTAAATGAGAAATTCATTCTTTCATTTATTAGATTGACATTTAGAGAGTTGGATTTATTGATTATTGATAATATATTTGACAAACTTCCAGATGTCTACATTGAAATAATATCAGATATGATAAAAAAGCTCAGAACAAAAGATACAACTTTAATTCTAGCAACAACTCAGGAAAAGATAGCAAATATGTTCTGCAAAAGAAAAGTGTATTTTAAAAATGGAGTAATTGTAAGCCCAGAGGAATTTTTACAGCCGGATGAGCTCCCTCAAAGTGAGGAAGATATAAAATCAGTAGTTAAAAATTAATAAAATATTCATCATGAGGGAAGGGTTTTTCTTCAGAGGAGAGAGGTTTTACCTCCTCCTTTTTTTTTTTGCTAAGGGAAGGTGCCAAAGTTTCTATTAATTTTTTTTGATTATTTCCTTTTATGAGTTCTTTTAGA
>CAMEYT010000101.1 GCA_945947685.1 uncultured Bacillota bacterium
TTGCTTGAATATACCTTCGGTGCATTCAGACAAAACTTCCGATAATATAAACTATTGTATCACTAAAATTGAATTATTTCAAGTAGTTCTTTTGTTTTTAATTGTCGAATTTCATCGATATAATTGTTTTGAAAGATATTTTTTTAGTATCCTTTTTATTTCAGTCAGCGAAATAGGTTTTGTTAAGATATCGTCCATTCCTGACTTTTTGGCTAAATCAACATTTTCTGTAAATGCATCTGCTGTCATAGCTATAATTGGAATAATTTTTGCATTTTTTACAGAGAGCTTTCTTATAGCATCCGACGCCTGATATCCATCCATTAATGGCATTCTTATATCCATAAAAATAATATCATAATAACTTTCATTTTGATTTAACATTTCATTGATTGCTTCTTGCCCATTCTTACAAGATTTTACACTATGTCCAAGACTTTCAAATAATGTTTTAGCTACTTCAATATTTAATGCATTATCTTCCACTAAAAGAATCTTTTTAGTAGGTAAATTAATCTCATTATCCACATCTTCTATATTTACAAAAGCTTCATTTTCATTTTGGCGCTGTAAATATATTGTTGCAGTCATTTTAGTCCCTTCCCCTATTTGAGTTTCAACATCAATTCCACCCTTCATCAGCTGAGCAATACTTAGTGCAATAGGCATTCCAAGCCCTTCACCATCAATTATGTAAGAAAAATCATTGTTTTCTCTTGCAAAAGGCTCAAAAATATGTTTAACAAAATCTTGCTCCATTCCTATGCCATCATCTTTAATAATAAACTCAAAACAAGAAAATTTGTCAATGTCAGAAGTTTTTTCTAATACTTTAAAAGTAACACAACCATTTTTATTTGTATATTTAACAGCATTATCCAATAAATTTAATAAAAGGCGTTTTAATTTTAGGCAATCTCCAACAACTTTATCTGTAGAAAAATTTTCTTTAGCCTTAAATGAAATATTTTTTGTTTTGCAATTTGCAGAAACAATAGCAACAACTTCTTTTAAACACTCTGTCATAGAGAAAGGTATATTATTTAGTTTAGTTTTACCTTTTTCAATCTCAGATATGTTTAAAATTTGATTAATAATTTGCAGAAGATGATTTCCTGCTATATTTATTTTATTTAAACAATCCTTTACTTTTAATTTATTATCTAAATTCATTTGCGCAATAGTTGTCATACCTATTATAGTATTTAGAGGGGTTCGCAAATCATGTGATATATTGGAAAGAAATTTTGATTTTGCCTCATTGGCAAGTTTTGCAGCTTTAACAGCTTCGCTTAGCATTATTTCATTTTTTTCTCTTTCTTTGATAATGTTTGTTATATCTTGTTGAGTAAGAATTGCTTGGCAACATTTCTTGTTCTTAAATTTAAGAGGGATTATACTACATCTCTCATATTTTTCTTCGTCCCTTAATAGGTGCAACGTGAATGAAAAAACTTTGTTTTCGTCATCAAAATATTCTATTAAAGCTTCTTTTTGTAAAATTTCATTAACGTGCTCTTTACCATCAATTAACATACTTAATACTTGCTCAACAAATTTATTGTATTTCCCGCAAGGTGAAATTTGATTTTTATATGGTGTAACATCTCCTAAAAACTGATATGAGTCTTCTTCAAAATCAAACAATATAAATCGACCAAATAGCTTTTCAATTTTTGTAAAAATATGATTTGCTTGACGTGCTTCCTTAAGTATATTTTGCAAGAATTGATTTTCTTTAATCTTATAATTATATTCAGAATAATCTTGTATAATCGCTGCACAAATATTTTTGTAAATAGGATATATGATTATATGTAATAGTGTTTCTGAATTATTTAAAAGTAGTTGTAATTCTACTGTTTGCTCACTTTCTAAAGATTGAATAAATGTATTTAATAGTTTTATATCAAATCCTGGAAATAGTTGATAAAACGGCTTTGAATAAAGCTTTTCTAAAGATGTATTACAAAGACTTGATAACGCAGCATTTGCATATATAAAAGAAAAATCAACAATTCTATCCTGATTTTTTATTGCCTCTGTTATACAAAATGCTAATTGGCTTTTTTCATGAATCCTTTTATATGCATCTACATTTATTGGTCTTATCATTTAACCCTCTTATTTGGAATAATAACAAATATAGAACTATTTGTCAATTTTTTTACAAAAATTACAAAATAATTATTTTTTATTACATAATTAGTTTAAAAGAAAATAATTTAAAGACAATTTTTAAAAAAACTCCTCAACGATAGAATGTTGAGGAGAATTATATCAATTAGCAAGTTTAAAATCTACGAAAGTCTTAACAACCATTAATTTATTAATTTCATTAAGGACTTTAAAATAATATTTTCAAAAATAGTGTAATAAATTTTGTTCCAATATCGATTGCTGCATTATCAATAAACTAGCCATTTCCTACTATTGCATAAAAAATACTTAGTTTCATTTATTTGCATTTTTCTCAAGTAATTTACATTTTTATTTTATTATTCTAATAGTTAAACTTAAATATAATTTAAAAATCGCGGAATATGCTTAGTTTTTTATTCCATTATATAATTTTTCAGTTACATTCAATAGCCAAGATTTTGGAGTTATTTTTGAAATTAAATATAACAATTTATATTTCCCCCCCACAATAACCATCGGCTTTGAACGTTTTTTATATGTTTGTTTTACTATTGCACGAGCGACACAATCTGGGAGCATTCTTTTACTGTCATTTTTATCAATTTTTTCTGTTGCAACAGTGATTCTATCTCCATATCTCTCATTTGTAGCAAATTCTTTTACCCTGTTTTTAGTAAAGTTTGTCTTAGTGTTACCTGGACAAATAACACAAACATCTATTCCCAAAGGTTTTAATTCCATTCTTAAGCTGTATGAGAGATTAACGACAGCGGCTTTGCTTGCTCCATACATTGCTCTAAAAGGGATAGGAAATAGAGCCATAGCACTTCCTAAATTTATAATTTTACTTCCATTTCCCATTATTGGAAGAGCTTTTTTTATACAATTTAGAGTTCCGAAGTAATTGACTTTAAATACTTGCTC
>CAMEYT010000102.1 GCA_945947685.1 uncultured Bacillota bacterium
CCCGCCATTCATAACTAATTCTGTTCGCCAAAACGAGCCCCAACCGTTTCCACCATTTCCTGCTTTTATCCAAATCTTTACTCTATCCAAAAACATTTATTAACCTCTTTTTTCTTTATAATATTTGCACATTTCCTGGAATGGGCATCCATCGCACTTTGGATTTTGAGATTTGCATTTATATCTGCCAAACAAGACCATTTGATAATGCAATCTAGACCAATCCTTTTTATCAAAATATTTTTTTAATTGTCTCATACAAATATCTGGATTTTTCGTATCGACCAGCTGTAATCTATTTGATACACGTAAGACGTGAGTATCAACAGCAAACGCGTCACCACCAAAGGCAACTGAAGTTACAACATTAGCGGTTTTGTTTCCTACTCCCGCCAAAGATACTAAATCGTCATAATTCTCTGGAACTTCTCCATTAAACTTTTCACAAATATCTTTGCTGGCTGCGATGATATTCTTTGCTTTATTATGATAAAATCCGCACGAATATATTTTCTTTTCTAATTCCTCAATAGGCATCTTAGCAAATTGTTCAGGAGTGTTTGCTTCCTTGAACAACTCCGCTGTTACGGTGTTCACTCTCTTATCTGTGCATTGTGCAGATAAAATCACAGCGACAAGTAATTCAAAGTTTGTCATATGATTTAATTCACACCCAGCATTCGGAAAAAGCTTATTGAGTTCATCTATTATTTTTGCTTTTTTCATTTTTATTTCATAATTGGGAATAAAACAGTATCTCTAATATTTGGAAGATCATACAAAAACATTAAGAATCTATCTATTCCAAATCCTAACCCTGACATTGGAGGCATTCCGTGTTCCATTGCGAGAAGAAAGTCTTCATCGACATCCATTGTTTCTTCATCTCCTTGAGCCTTCTCTAATTGTTGATCTTCTAGAGCTTTTCTTTGAATAATTGGGTCGATTAATTCAGAATAAGCATTACACATTTCTACTCCACATGCAACAACTTGGAATACATCAACAACTCTGTTATTGAAATCATTTCTTCTAGCAAGAGTTTTTAATACAGCTGGATAATTGTATAAAATTGTAGGTCCAACAATATTTACCCTGATTTTTCTCTTATAGATATAATCAATCAAAGTTCTTACGCATTTGCATTCTTCAAGATCTTCATATGAAAATAATCCTTTTTCAACAACTTTCTTCTTAAACTCATCAACATCTTCAATATCAAGATAGTCAAAGCCAAGAATTTCTTGCATTTTTTCAGCATAATTAATTCTTTCCCATTTTTCTGCTCCAAAGTCAAGTTCTTTTCCTTGATATACAACTTTGGTTGTCCCTATTGTATTCATTAGAAGCTTTCTTATTAAATTTTTAAAGAAAACAATGTTATCCTCAAAATCCCAGTATGCAGCATACCATTCAACCTGTGTAAATTCTTGCAGATGTTGAAAATCCATTCCTTCATTTCTAAAGTCTTTTCCAAGTTCAAACACTCTATCAAATCCAGCTGCTGAACACATTTTCAACCAAGTTTCAAAAGCGATTCTCAAATTACATTCTAAATCTAATGCATTGTGCTTTGTAAAGAAAGGTTTAGCACTTGCTCCTGATATATTAGTTTGAAGAATAGGAGTTTCAACTTCAAGGAATCCATTATCTTCCAAAGTTCTTCTAATCATTGAACAAATTTTGCTTCTGCTCAAAAATACGTTTCTTGATTGTTCGTTAGAAATAATATCAAGATATCTCTGTCTATATCTAGATTCTGTATCAGTCAAACCATGGAATTTTTCTGGAAGAGGTCTCATTGCCTTAGAAAGAAGAGTAACCTTTTCAGCTCTAACAGTTACTTCTCCAGTTTGAGTTAAATAAACTTCTCCTTCTACTCCTACAAAATCTCCCAAGTCAATCATCTTTTTATAGAAATCATAAGCTTGCTCATCCAATTCATTTCTACCAACTGATACTTGAATTTTTGATTCAATATTCCTAATTTGCATAAACCCGAATTTTCCCATAATACGACGGAAAACCATTCTTCCTGCAACTCTTACTTTTTCGCCAACCTTTTCGCGAGCTTCACCAATTGTGCAAGAACAATCATATTTACTCTTATATGGGATTTCTCCCATAGCCTTTAGATCTTCAATTTTCTTTCTTCTAATATCAACTTCGTTAGAAAGAGTCTTTGCTTCTTCCATATTTTTCTCCTTTATTACTTAAATAAAATATCAAATAGAGAAAAAATTGTCAATCTTTTTCCCATAATTTCACTATATTTGGTATTTATTTTTATAATGTCTTATATTTTTCTTCACTTTATTAAGATAAGTATTTGTCTCTTCAAAAGGAATTTTTACTAATTTTCCATTTTCCGAAAGGCTTTCATCCTTCAGCCATTTAGAAACATTTCCCATTCCTGCATTATATGCACATATAGCCAAATCTTCATCTTCAAAATATCTCATCAGATAAGATAAATAATAACAACCAAAATCAATGTTATATTCTATATCAAAAAGTTTATCTTCTACAAATTCCATTTCTCTCTTTTCAGCAATCCATTTAGCGGTTTCAGGCATTATTTGCATTAATCCTTTAGCTCCTTTACTCGACACACAATCTTTTTTATATGCACTTTCTACATTAATAACAGAAGCTACTAATGAAGCTGAAATTAAATTTTGTTCACTATATTTTTTGATTTCTTCGCTATATTTTATTGGATAGAGATAACCTTCAAAACAATTAATAATGAAGGTCAATAAAATAACAAATAGAACCGACCATAGACAAATAAAAAAAGATTTCATATTTTTATTTTATGAAATCCTCTTATTTATATTCCTTACATTCTAACGATAACATTCCTCCCATTGACATTCGAAAATTTTAACCAACCTCCAAAACTACTATTTCTCGATCTTCTCAAAATGTCTTTCGCTTGGGATAAATAATCTGGCAGGATTTTTACAGATAAACCGCAAGTTCTTCCCGCCTCTTTTGGAGTTGGAATCACGGCAGAAGGAATCCCTCTCATTTTTA
>CAMEYT010000103.1 GCA_945947685.1 uncultured Bacillota bacterium
ATGTAACAGTTGAGGAAAAGGAAAACGGAGAAACCGTTATCCACATTAACGTTGCCGAAGAAGATATGGGAAGAGTTATCGGGAAGAGCGGAAAAGTAGCCGGAAGCATTCGCACAATCGCTAAATCTATCTCTGGAAGAGATCATAAAAAAGTCTTCGTAAAATTTGGTGAGTAATGGATAGACTTTTAGTCGCAAAAATATCTAAACCGCAGGGCATCAAGGGGGAGTTGAAATGTCAGCTACTCACTGATGTCCTCGCTGTTTTTAACGGCGAAGTTTTAGATTTTGATGTTTCCGGTAGAACTATGCACGCAGAGAAAGTATCTGTTAGACAAGGAGTTTTATATATCAAATTTCAAGGAGTTGACACACGTAACGATGCTGAACTTTTTAGGAATAAAGATATATTTTTGTCAAAGGATATTATTCAAAAATTTTTAGACAATGAAGTGCTGGTTGATGATTTGATTGGTGCCGTTCTCTATGATGAAAAGGGAGATTTGGTTGGTCAAATTGTCGATTATGAAAACTATGGAGCAAGTGATATTTTGACGATTCTTGAAAATGGACATCAATATCAAGTTCCTTTCATTTTATCAATATTTAATATTGGAGAAAAATCTATCACAGTTAATAGAAAAGCATATAACGAAAATAAAATTTAAAAAGGAGAGAGTATGATTATAGATATTTTAACTCTTTTTCCAGAGGCTTTTTCAGCATTAGATACAAGTATAATTGCTAGGGCAAAAGGTTCTGGAAAGGTGCAGATAAACTTAATTAATATTCGAGATTTTTCCACGGATAAACATAAGAAATGCGACGATACTCCTTTTGGAGGAGGAGCGGGAATGTTGATGACTGCTCAGCCTATTTATGATGCAATTATGTCTGTAAAGAGGGAAAATTCAAAAATTATTTTCCCTAGTCCAAGCGGGAAAACTTTCTCTGTTTCAAAGGCGAAAGAATTATCGACATATGAGCATATAATAGTTATTTGCGGACATTATGAGGGGATAGACCAAAGAATACTTGACCTTTTTCAGCCAGAAGAAATATCGATTGGTGATTATGTGCTGACAGGTGGAGAATTGCCAGCAATGGTTATAATAGACTCCACATTAAGATTTGTTGAAGGAGTTATAAAAAAGGAAAGTTTGGATGAAGAGAGCTTTTCAACGGGGATGTTAGAATATCCTCAGTATACTCGACCTCAAAACTTTAAGGGGTTGGAAGTTCCTTTTGTCTTAACTAATGGCAATCATGCAGAAATAAAAAAATGGCAGAAGCAAAAAGCTCTTGAAAAGACTATAGTAAATAGACCCGATTTGCTGGATAAAAAGTAATTAGAGGAGGGTAATGTGAAAATTAACTGGTTCCCAGGTCATATGAAAAAAGCATTGGATAATATGCGTATCGAGTTGACGAAGGTTGACGCGATAATTTATGTGCTGGATTCAAGAGCTCCAATGAGTTGCATTAATCCGGAATTAAATAAGATTTCTGGGAATAAGCCAATACTGTATGTTTTCAATAAAATTGACCTCGCTGATGAAGATAAAATCTCCAAGATTTGCGGGAAATTTAAATCTGCTAGCACAGATTATGTTAAACTCAACAGCACAATGAGTGGTGCGGGAAAGGTTATTACAAATAAGATAAAAATTTTAACAAAAGATAAGATAGAAAAATACAAGGCAAAGGGGATAAATATATCCGTTCGTGCAATGGTTGTTGGCGTTCCAAATTCAGGAAAAAGCACACTTGTGAATAATCTCTGTAAGAAAGCAAAAGCTATTACAGGGAATAAGCCAGGAGTTACGAAGGGACAACAATGGTTCAATATTGGCGATTGTGTAGAAATTTGCGACACGCCGGGCACTCTTTATCCTAATTTGCAGGACCAAGAAGTGGCTAAAAGTTTAGCATTTATCGGAAGTATAAAGGATGATATAGTTGAAATACACGCTCTCGCAACCGATTTAATTTCTCGCATAGAAAAACTTTATCCAACTTTAATCGAAGAGAGATATAAAGGAGCAAAGAAACTAGAAGAAATTGCTAAAATAAGAGGTTTTGTCTTAAGCGGAGGAGAGGTTGACTTAGATAGGACGGCAAAGGCAATCCTTAACGATTTTAGATCGGGGAAAATAGGCAAGATGACTATCGAGGAATTATGAAAATTTTTAACAAATATAAAGGAGATATTGGAGAGCAATTAGCTACTAACTATCTTAAGAAGAATAAATACAAAATTCTTGCAAGAAACTATAAAAATAAAATTGGGGAAATAGATATTATTGCACGTCAAAAAAAGACGATTGTCTTTATTGAAGTAAAAACTCGTTCTTCCTTGCAGTTTGGGAATCCCTCTGAAGCGGTTAATTTTCATAAACAGACAAAAATTCGTCAAGTTGCGGAATGTTATCTCCAGCAATTTAAAATTAAATACCCTGACCTTCGTTTTGATGTGATAGAAATTTTAGGGGATGAGAAAGAATTTGATGTTAATCATATTATAAATGCCTTCTAAACAATTTTAGACAAAAAATGAGGCGATCTGTGGCGTTAACTGCCATTTATCTCAGACAGTCATTTACGGGGTTGTAAACTCTTGCCTGAGATAAATGGCGAGCCTAACAGCTCACTTCATTTTTTGTCTAAAATTATATTACATTAAAATAAAGTTTTCTGATTTAATCCACAATTTATCATAGTAAAATGATGTTGTCCATATTATTGAGCGTCGTAATGCGGAACAATAGCAACCCTAGACTGAAAATTGTTGATAATAAGTGGTAGGTGTGCTATGCTAGGCTCGCCTTTTTCTTCTGGAATGGATTAGCTTTCTTAATGATTTTCAGAGTAGGTGTTGAGTTGATTTATTAATCCATATTTTAGTTATAAAAATAGGTAGATAATAATCGTAGTAATAGGATTTAAACAAAAAAGCGAGCTCAGCTAGGCTCGCTGTTTTCTTCTGACATAAGTTAGTT
>CAMEYT010000104.1 GCA_945947685.1 uncultured Bacillota bacterium
AAGATTATAACAATCAAACAATAGCTGGTGATACAAAAATTACTGCTGTATTTAAAAGCGAGGCCAGATTATATACAGCTAGATTGGAAGTAAATAATCCATCTATGGGAAGTGTTACTGTAAATGGAGTAGTTGCTTCTGAGATTAGCGATGTTAATTATATAGCATTAAAAAATAAACTCTTTAATGCTGAAACATTAGTATCGTTCACTATTAATGATAAAACAGTAGCAACGGAAGTATCTAATTCATCGTTATATGAATTTGATCAATGGACTTATGAACTACAAGATAACGGTTCTCCTAAGAAAGAACTTGTTATAACTGCAAATTTCAAAGCGTTGTAAATAGTTAACAAATTAAAATAGGAAGAAAAATTAAATTCTTCCTATTTTTAATTAAAATATTGTCCGATATTGGTGCGTCGCAAGGGGGCGACGCGTTAAACGAACAATCCGGTGCGCTTGTGAGTAGCCAAAGCCGGGGAGCAACTTGTTTGCGGTCTGGCTCCGACAGGAGCGAACCCCTGACCTTTCGTTCCGTAGACGAACGCTCATTAGACGAGAAGAAGAGGAGCAAATTGCTTGCAAGTTTGCGAAGGTTCGACGAAGTCGCATCACCGAAGGTGATATCCAGCTGAGCGAAGCTGGTAATAAAAAAAATGGTGCGTCGCAAGGGATTCGAACCCCTGACCTTTCGTTCCGTAGACGAACGCTCTATCCAGCTGAGCTAGCGACGCATAAATATAAAAGAATAAGATAAATTAAGGAATAATAATTCTTCGTTCGTCTATCGAACGCAAGTTTGCGAAGGTTCGACGAAGTCGCATCACCAAAGGTGATATCCAGCTGAGCTAGCGACGCATATCTTAATTAGAGTATGTCTAAAAACACTGCTCTGTCAAAACTAAGTGTATTGTAACACAAAAAAATAAAAAAAGCAATAATTTTTATTGCTTTATTTTATTATATCTAAAATCTCTTCAATATCTTTTTCATCGAAAGAGATTGTTGCTTCTTCATAATTTTTAACTCCTGAGTTTATTATTCTCATACATTTCATCTTCTTGCCGTCCTTATAAATAGGAACATCTTCTTGAGTAATGCCGAATGAAACACATTTATTCATACAGCAAACTCTATATTCGGTGTTTAGGTTAGATAGTAATATTCTATGGACATCAGTATTCATTATATTTATATCTATAAATTTAAAAATCCCTTCTAGAAATCTAATCCCAGATTCATGGTCTGGACAAGCTATAAATGAAATATCCCTTCCAGGTAACTTATAAACAGCAATTGATTTAAAATCTTCATCTCTCATAAGCTCTTCAACTCCGTCTACAATAACAGCACCATATGGTTTATTTATAGTTACTTCTTCAACATATTTTTTTCTCATTTTCCCCTCCCTACTTACAGCAACATCATACATCAACAAATAACTTTTGTCAATACTTAATTTTTTTAAGGAGATTTTTGCTAATCCTTGACTTTTTCTCTTCTTTTCTATAGAATTGAAGTAAATTAACAAAAGGAGGAAAAATATGTCTAAGTTAATTACACCTAGAAGACTACAGGGTTTTAATGAACTTGACCCTATGCGTCAACTACAATTCGACCAAATGATATCAAAAATAAAGGATGTATTTGAGCATCATTGCTTTGTTCCTCTTGATTCTCCAGTTCTTGAATTAAGCGAAATTTTACTAGCAAAGTCAGGTGGAGATATTGATAAAGAAATCTACAGATTTTCAAAAGGGTCAACTGATATGTGTATGAGATACGACTTTACTGTGCCTCTTGCTAGATATGTTGCTATGAATCAAAACACTCTTGATTTTCCCTTCAAAAGATATCAAATTGGCAAAAACTATCGTGGTGAAAGACCTCAAAAAGGAAGATATCGAGAATTCTATCAATGCGATGCGGATGTTATCGGCAGCGAAACCCTTCCTCTTGTATATGATGCAGAATGTATTGCCCTCTATCCTGAATGTTTTAAAAGTTTAGGATTTGAAATACAAGTTGAAATATCTGATAGAAATATTCTCAATGGCATTATTGCTGATGTAAAGCAGGAAGATAAGATAAACGAAATTCTAACCCTTCTTGACAAAATTGATAAAATAGGAAGAAATTCCGTTATTGAAGAATTAACAACATTGAATATACCTGTTGAAGACAGTAAAAAGTTATTGTCTGTTGCAGATAATAAAGGCTCTATCAAGGATATAGTAAATAAATTGGAAGGGCTTTCAAATAATGAAAAATTTATTCAGGGAATTGAAAATCTTAAAACAATCGATAGCTATCTTAAAGCGTTTGGTGTTAGCGAAGAAAACTATATCTATAATCTTGCCGTCATACGCGGACATAACTATTACACAGGGACCGTCTTTGAAGCTTTCTTGAAGAGTAATAGAAATTTCGGAGCGCTTGGTGGTGGTGGAAGATATGAAAATCTTGCAGAATATTACACCGATAGAAAATTACCAGGTGTTGGAATGAGTATTGGGTTATCAAGACTATTTGATTTATTTGCAACTAATGGTCTTATTCCTGAACCTAAAAAATCTATTGCAGACGTAGAAATTATTCCTTTAGGAGAAACTTTAAATGAATGCATCTCTCTTTCAACTCAGTTGAGAAAAAGAGGGCTAAAGGTAGATGTTGCAAGCGAAACTCGTTCATTTAAAAACAAGATGAAAGATGCAAATAAAAGGGAAATTCCATATATTATTGTCGTTGGAGAAAATGAAGTCGCTACAAAAGAATATCCATTAAAAAATATGAAAACAGGCGAACAAATAATCCTTTCAATTGAAAGAATTATAGCTGAATTAAGAAAATAGGACTGATAATTTTATATCAGTCTTTTTTGTCCCCCTTTTTTCATTTCAGTTGTCTTTTTCATCATAATTTGATACAATATATTATATTATCGGAAGTTTTGTCTGAATGCACCGAAGGTATATTCAAGCAAAACTG
>CAMEYT010000105.1 GCA_945947685.1 uncultured Bacillota bacterium
AGAAATCAACTTTAATTAAAAAATTAAATATGCGTTTAATTTTTTGACTTTTTTTATTATAATTGCTAAAACTAAAGGAAGAAGGAGAAAAATATATGATTATAACTGTAGTCTGCGATGTCTTGGGTGAAGAGAATAACGGGACAACTATTGCTTCTATGAATTTAATTCGTGCACTCAAAAAGAAAGGACACACAGTAAAAGTTTTATGTGCAGATCAATACAGAAAAAATGAAGAAGGTTTTTTTGTCGTTCCTAATAGAAATCTTGGAAAAATTTTAAATGCTTATGTGGATAAAGTGGGTGTTACTCTTGCTAAACCTGATATTGATATCGTTAGAAATTCAATAATTGGAAGCGATTTAGTTCATATTATGGTTCCTCTCAGCCTTGGAAGATGTGCTGTTAAAGTCGCAAGAGAGTTGAAAGTTCCTATGACTGCCGGTTTCCATATGCAAGCGGAAAATTTTACTTCATATTTCAAATTAAATAAAATTTACCCAATTAATAAGTATGTATATAAATTCATTTGGAAGAGTGTTTATCAATATATCGATGGAATACATTATCCAACTAAATTCATCCGGGATATATTCGAGAATAATATTAAACGCATCACACCAGGATATGTAATTTCCAATGGGGTTCATAATTATGTGTGTAAACGAGAAATTGAGAAGCCAGAGGAATTAAAGGATAAAATTGTAATTCTATCAACAGGCAGATTGGCAAGAGAGAAATCACAAGATACCATAATCAAAGCTCTTTATTATTCAAAATACAAGGATAAGATTCAATTAATTCTTGGGGGGCAAGGGATAAAAGAGAAATATTATAGAAAATTAGCAAAAAAACTTTCAATTCAACCGATTTTTAAACTATATGAACGAAAAGAAATAATAGATGTTCTAAATTTCTCTGACTTATATGTTCACTCTGCTGAAATTGAGCTTGAAGGTATAGCCTGTCTTGAAGCAATTATGTGTGGAAAATTAACAATTGTTTCCAATTCAAATCTCTCAGCAACAAGAAATTTTGCTGTAGATGAAAGGTGTATATTCAAGAATAGAGATCCTAAAGATTTAGCCAAGGTCATTGATTACTGGATTGAACACCCCGAAGAGAAAAAAATCGTGGAACAAAAATACCTTGAATCCGGACAAATTTATTCTCAAGATAAATGTCTAGATGAAATGGAAAAGATGATGTTTGATATCCTTGAAAAAAGAAGAAAGGTTGAAAATGTAAAAACAGAATTATTTTCAAATTATGTTGAAAGTCATCAATAAAATAAGCTATATAATCATTATAAAAAAACGCATTTAATAACTAATCACTGCTATCTAATGCGTTTTTTTACTAATATTTTTAATCTTAAAAAATACTTTTTTGAAATAAATTCTTGAAAAGTCTATTTAACATCCAAAATATCTAAAACTTCTTTAATCTTCTTTGCTGCTTCATCAAGCTCTTCTTTTTTGTGAGTTGCTGAATAACTTGTCCTTATCAACGCTTTGCCTACTGGAGTTGCTGGAGATATAACTGGATTTACATATACTCCCCTCTCAAGTAGAAGCTTACATGCCATAAATGCTTTTTCATCCTCATATGTATAGATTGATATAATTGGTGTTGTGCTTGGAATATATTTTACGCCATATTCATCTAGTTTTTGACGCATATAGTCTCCAACATTTTTCAATGCTACAACTCTCTCTGGATGTTTATCTAAAATTTCCAACGCCTTTCTCGCACTTGCTACTGAAGCAGGTGTTATACTTGCACTGAAGATGTAGGGTCTAGATGTGTGTTTTACATAGTCAACTACTTTCTTCGTTGAAGCCATATAACCACCTAAACTTGCAAGAGATTTAGAGAATGTTCCCATATATATATCAACTTCGTCCTCTAATCCAAAATATTCAGCCGTTCCACGTCCGTGTTTTCCTAAAACACCCAAGCCGTGTGCGTCATCAACCATTACTCTAGCTCCATATTTCTTTGCAATACGAACAATTTCAGGAAGATTACAAATTTCACCACTCATACTGAATACGCCATCCGTAACAATAAGTATCCCCGCACTTTCAGGAATTTCCTTAATCTTCTTTTCCAAATCTTCCATATTGTTATGCTCATATCTAATCATTTTTCCGTAGGATAATCTACATCCGTCATAAATTGAAGCATGATTTTCTTTATCACAAAGAATATAATCACATCTTCCAACGATTCCACTTATAATGCCTAAGTTAGATTGGAATCCTGTGCTAAATGTCATAACCGCTTCTTTATGCAAAAATTTTGCCAATTCTTCTTCGAGCTTTTGATGTATATCAAGCGTTCCGTTTAAGAATCTTGAACCTGAACAGCCTGTTCCATATTTTTTTAAGCCTTCAATTCCCGCTTCAATAACTTCTGGCTCAGAAGTCAATCCAAGATAGTTGTTTGAACCTATCATAATTGTTCTCTTCCCTTCCATTTGGACAACTGTATTTTGTCCACTAGTCAAAGCATGAAAGTACGGATAAATTCCATTCTCCCTAATTATATCATAATTGTGTTGTCCTTCTGTTTTTGCAAATAAATCCATTTTTTTACTCCTTTATGCATATATTTTTCTTAAAATTGCTCCCACTAATCTCTCTGGCAGGATTCTATTTAAAAAGACGAAAAATTTATATTCTTTTCCAACCGCGTATTTTAGCGGTGGATTTTTTCTTTTGAGCATCTTATACATCGCACGTGCGATTGTTTCCGGACCTTTACCTCCTTGCTCATCTTTCTCCATTTTTCTAATCGACTTACTAACTCTTCCGTTGTATCCCTCATCGCCACCTTCTACAACTCGAGCTGCCGTGAAACCTGTTTTGACATCGCCAGGCAAAATTGCTGTAACTCTAACTCCAAATCTTCTAACCTCTCCATCAAGGGCTTTTGAGTAATTTAATAGCCCGGCTTTTGTCGCAGAATAACACGCTTAAAATGGTATA
>CAMEYT010000106.1 GCA_945947685.1 uncultured Bacillota bacterium
TGCCTTTGGCATAGTCACAATTCCTAACGCCACAAGGACGCCGGCTATTGCAGTGATGAGGTCGCGAACAAGCTCACTTGGGATGTTAAAATTAAATATTTTTTCTAAAACTTGCACTAAAACTACGATAGCACCAGCAAGTGTTGTTCAAAAACTGTATGATTTTATTAGTTGTTTAAATTTCATTCTTTCCTGCCTCAATTTTAGATGTATCGGATTTCTCAGATTTTTTCCTAGTGTGTTTAGTCATCACAATAGTTTTTAATTCCTTGACGTCTTCTTTTACATCTTCAATTATATCTAAGTGAATGGTTAAATCTTCAATAGTCTTTTGATATTTCTCCTCTCTTTTCTTACTGTCTTTTAGTTGATAGCAAAATAGTCCAACAAACAGTGTCGCAAATATCCCATTGCTGACAACAACGCTAACAATCTGTTCCCATAATTCCATTATTCTTCACCACCATTCCTCTCGAAGTTTACTAAAATATCTTTCATTAGATATCCCTCCTTCTTAAGAAATTTTACCCTTCTTACATATCTCGATGAGGTTTTGAATAATATCATAAATACACTGCCATTGATAGTTTAACGTCTGATATACACTGTTCGTTAGCTGAAGTTGAAGTGATGGTTATCTTGAACTTAGTTCCTTTCAAATTCGCTTTTACTCTCTGAATACTCTCAGCTCCTGAAACACTATATTCTTGAGTTTCTAACTCGGTTTCTACTCTTACTTTACAATCTTGTTTCGCTTTGATGTAAAAAGCACGAATATGCTTGAGTTTATTTGGATAACCTCCGTCGCTCAAAGGAGAACTCCAAGCTTTTTCAATAGGTGTCCCAAACACAACTCCGCCCTCAATAAACTCTCCAATTTGTGCTTTATGACTACCTCTAAAAGCTGCGCATAGCTTATTAAAATTCAAACTATTTATTGCCGCGAACTTCTTTACGTCAAATCCTCTCATAACTTGAATATCATTTGTATTTACATCATAAATTAATATGCAATTATTGACATATGCTTCGTTTTCACATCCAATAGTCCCGTTTTTAAAGTCCATCCTACAAGCTATAAAATATTTTTCTTTATATCCTTCTGTAACGATTTGAGAAGTTAATGATTTATCAATTTTATCAATAATTTCAAGGTCAATCTTTTCTACTGAACTCCCATTAAAAGCATACATCCCGCTCGTCGTCATAAAATATATTTTTCCTCCACAAACTTTAATTGTTTTTGGGAAAATATAGCTTGTTGATTGATACATATGACTTATCCCAAACACTGAATTTACGCTATATGCATCGATTTTTGTTATTCCAAACTCTCTAAAAATGTATAAATTATCATTAAAATTCAATATCTTTAATAGTTTTCCTCTCCCATCAAAAAAATCTATTCTTGTTACATTGTCCTCTGTCCACTTTGTAACATCGTCATCCGCACTATATATAAGCTCATTTCTCTTCCCTTTCGCTATAGCAAATAATTTGTCAAAATGATAGCACGCATCAATAACCTTTGGAGAATCTGTAAGTTTTGTTTCTAATCCCAGTGCAAGCATATATACTTCATTATCTGAAGACATAAGGAATTTTTCTCTGTTATTCTGTTTGATTTTTATAACTTCTGGATGAGAAGTGTAAGGTTCTTCCATAGGAATAACATATTGAGGATAATGTAGTTCTGTATAATTAATATTATTATCGTTTGTGTAGGTAAAAATATAATCTTGAACAGTATCCGTATCCGCCTCTGCCCAACTATAATACCAGATATCATCGATTTCCGTTCTAGTTTCTGTAACAGAAGGGGCAATATTATATGTTGCATCTTGATAATTCATCTGTAAATCTACTAAACCATATCCATTTTTTAATGAGCCTGATTCCGTGATAAAGTTATATGTTTCAACGCACTTTTTAGCATTTAAAATATTTTCATCCTTCGAGGGATTTGGTTGCTTAAAAAATTCATCAAACTTAACGAAAATCTCTTTAACCTTTCCAGTAAAATTCTGTTTTTCAATCATAGTCCACCTACAACCATTCACGGACTGGCAAAACTATATTTCTTCCCTTTTTGAATAAATTTTGTATACTGCTCTTAAATCTATTTTCAAAGAGAGTTGCCTTGTCTGTAAATCCTTCAAAAAGATAATATTCACGAGCTATTCCATAAGCATAAACTCGCTCAGGAACAAGAAAGAGAATATCTTGGTCTATTGTATTATCCTCGGGAATAAAAGAATATGTAATTTCTGTAATTTCGCCAGAGAAAACTATCTTATCTGGAAATGTTCTGAAGGATATTCTCCTTCCATTGCTATCTTTAACATATATCACTTCATAAATTGTTTTTGAAAGAGTTGAAAAATCCAGTTTATCCTTTGCGCAAACTGTTTCCCTATGAATCACAGGAATATATTCAGTTGCAATCTCATTTTGAACATAGTTAAAATATCTAACTAATTTATCTGCTAATTCTTGCTGATTATCCGTCAAGGTTGAATTATTCTCCAATGGAGATTTTAACTCGTTATTTTCAATAAAATCACACGTTTTTAATAAGATATCTTTTACTTTCATTCTAACACCTCTTTTATTTTCTCGACAGCGTCCTTATAGATTCTATTTTCTCGTTTTTCATTTGCTAAATCGATTTCTTTTATTATCTCATCCTGTCTTGCTACTCGCGTTTTCCGTGCATATTGCACGATTCGTTCATCTAAAACAGAAAAAGGAGAGGTAAAACAATAACTCTCTCCCCTTTGTTCATCCGAATGAACTTCGTAACATTTTCTGTCTAGATTGTATACGAGATAATAGCTTTCATCAACTTCTTTTAAACGATCAAGAATGTATAGATTGTCGGTGTCGAGTTTGATTAAATGTCTATTATTCATATTTCTCCTAACTTGCACTTGAATTATTTGATGTTGCTTCTGTTAATGCATCAATTCTATTTGCAATATCTG
>CAMEYT010000107.1 GCA_945947685.1 uncultured Bacillota bacterium
TAAATGAAACTAATGGCGCAAGTCAGGAGTATAATATTGGACTAGGAATAACATTGAAAATTTTAGACAGTTATTATTATTCAAATAAAGCAAGCACGGAGAATAATTACTCCGTTTGTCTAATGATTACTTATGGAGAAAAGAACTTCCTATTCACAGGAGATTTAGAAGAGAAGGGAGAAAAAGAATTAGTTGCAAGGAATACTCTTCCTGAAGTCGATTTATATAAAGCTGGACACCATGGTTCAAAGACTTCTTCAAGTGAAACGTTAATGTCGGTAGTAAAACCCAAAACTGTATGTGTATGCTGTTGTGCAGGTAGCTCAGAATACACCAATACGCCCGAAAATCAATTTCCGACTCAGAAATTTATAGACAATGTAAGTTTATATACAAAAGAAATTTATGTTACAACATTATGTTTAGATTATAAAAATAATGAATTCACTTCATTCAATGGGAATATAGTCTATCTCTGCGACGAATCGGGATATAATGTAAAATGTTCAAATAATGATATAATTCTCAAAGAAAGCGAATGGTTTAAACAAAATAGGACGTGGAGAGTAGATGGGGTTGCATAAATCTTGTTAAAGTTATTAATTTGTGATACAATAAAAGAGATATGTTAAAAGAGATAAATAATAAAACCTTAATTAGAAAGTGCGGGGCGGGATTTACGCCTTATTCTTTCGATTTGAATATATATAGAGGATGTGCGCATAGATGTAAATATTGTTATGCACTTTATTCTCATAAATATCTTGATAGTGATAAGTTTTACGATGACATATTTTACAAGAAGAATATTGATTTATTGGATAAAGAGCTTGGGAAAATTAGGGGGGAGCTTGTTGGGATAGGAACTGTCTGTGATTCATATCAACCGCTTGAACAATCGTTGAAGATTATGCCTCAAGTTATGCAGTATTTTATTAAACACAAAAACCCTATCTATCTTTCAACGAAATCAGAACTTATTTTACGGGATATAGATTTGATTGCTGATCTTTCAAAAGTTGCGACGGTATATATTTCTATAAGCATCACAACCCTAAACGAAAATATATCACAAAAAATAGAACCAAACGTTATTTCGTCTGAGAGAAGATTTGAAGTTGCTAGAAAATTAAAGGAGAAAACGAATGCTTTTGTAGGAATCCATTTAATGCCAGTAATTCCTTATATTACTGACAATCGAGAAAATCTTGAGGGAATACTATCAAAAGCAAAGGAATTAAATCTCGATTATGTAGTTGCAGGAACTTTGAATTTATATGGTGAAACAAAGAAATCTTTTTTGAATTTTACAGATAATGAGTTTCCAAAAGTTAGCGGGAAAATAAAGGAAATTTACTCTTCATCCAAATCTGCAAAAGAATATTATCTAAACACAAATGAGTTTGTAAAAAAATTGAAGAATATGATAGGCTTTCACAATAAATGCTCTTTTAAGGAATGGGAAAAGAATAGACCTGAGCAGTTGAGTTTGTTTAACTAAAAATTTAATTATGTTATCAGTTTTAAAATAAAAAAAATAAATTTTAAAAATGAGTTTTATTTTTTTATTTATTATGTTATACTATAAAAATGAAAAATAAATTGATATTTGGTATTGCTTTTAGTGTAAACTTATTGTTTTTAGTAAGCTTAATTTTATGCTTTATTTATGGATTTGAAGCAGCATATTTAGCGATATTTATTTCATTTTTGCTAGCTGCGTATCACACAAACTTAAGATTGATTATTGGTTTTCTTGGTTTGTTGTTTATAAAGGATAAAATAAAAATTTCTCGCAAGATATATAGGGTAAAAAAAGAGGAATATAATTTTTTAACTAAATTTAATATGAAAAAGTGGAAAGAAAAATATTTTGCAATGGATAAATCCCAATTTATTTTAAAAAAATTAAGTAAAAATGCAGTTGAGCAAGTGATAAGAAACAATATCAACGCAGAACTGACACACTGGCTTTGCATAATCGCAGGTGAATTTTCAATATTAATTGGATGCTTAATATCTCTTCAAGAATGGTGGATTTATGTAATTACTGCGTTTATAGCAACAGTTGTAGTAGATGCACTTCCGATTATGATACAGAGGTATAATCGTTACAGGTTGCAAGGGATTTATGAAATGTTATGTAAAAAAGAAGGGAATGAACTTTAATTTTTCTTCTTTTTTTGTTAAGAGAGGGATGAGAATATAATACAATAAAAAAGAGGCAATTAAGAAGAAAGTAATAAAAAAATGTTTAAAGGCATAGAAATAAAAATATCCTCTAAAACCGAGGATATTTTTTATTATAACTTTTGTAATCATTCATTGACTAAAAACTAGATTTTAATAATTATCTGATTTTATTTCAAAGAAACTTTGAGCATATCCACAAACTTCACAATAATTAGGAGCTTTAGTCCCTATAACTACGTGGCCGCAATTTTTACATTCCCACATTTTTATTGCACTTTTTTCGAAAACTTTAGCTGTTTCTACATTATGTAAAAGAGCTCTATATCTTTCTTCATGCAATTTCTCGATAGCTCCTACATCTCTAAATTTCTTAGCAAGTTCAGGGAAACCTTCTTTGTCGGCTGTTTTTGCAAATCTATCATACATATCTGTCCATTCATAATTCTCTCCCTCTGCTGCTGAAAGCAAATTTTGAGCAGTATTGTTAAGACCTCCTAATTCTCTAAACCACAATTTTGCATGTTCTCTTTCATTTTCTGCTGTTTTTATGAAAAGATCTGCGATTTGCTCAAACCCTTCATTTCTAGCAACATTAGCAAAGAAAGTATATTTATTTCTAGCCTCACTTTCTCCAGAAAATGCAGTATGTAGATTTTTCTCAGTTTCAGTTCCTTCATATTTAGAAGTTTTTCCCTCTGTAATTTCAACTACTCTACTTCCTATAACTTCTAAGGCACTCCCTTTTTCAAAACAAACTGGGCATATT
>CAMEYT010000108.1 GCA_945947685.1 uncultured Bacillota bacterium
AGAGAAATATAAGGATGAATTTCTTTAGAATTACTATAAAAAAGGAAACAGATATGTCAAAAATTATTGCTTTTACGAATCAAAAAGGTGGAGTTGGAAAAACAACTTCTTGCGTCAATTTATCAGCATATATTGCAGTTATGGGGAAAAAGGTCCTTATTGTTGATTTAGATCCTCAGGGGAATGCAACTAGTGGAGTTGGTATAGAGAAATATAAAGGATTAAAAACTATTTATGACCTAGTTGACGGTGAATGTGCTTTGGAGGACGTTGTTCTCCCTACTGTAATTGAGGGGTTAGATATTATTCCTTCAACCGTAGATTTAGCTGCAGCCGAAATTTCACTTGTTTCTATGCCGCAACGAGAAAAAATTTTAAAGGGAATCTTAGATCCATTAAAGCAGGTTTATGATTTCATTATGATAGATTGTCAACCTTCATTGGGATTGTTGACGGTTAATGCTCTTACGGCAGCTGATAGCGTTATTATCCCGATGCAGTGCGAATTTTATGCTTTAGACGGACTTACACAACTTATGAATACAATAAGATTAGTAAAATTCCATTTGAATCCTTCGCTTGATATTGAGGGTGTTGTTCGAACAATGAAAGATAATAGATCAAATTTGGTAAATCAAGTTAGTCAAGAGATTTTAAAATTCTTTAAAAGTAAGGTTTTTTCAACTTATATTCCAAGAAATGTTCGACTTGCGGAAGCACCAAGCCATGGTTTGCCGATCGTTTTGTATGATCCGGCATCCAAAGGAGCAGAGGCATATTTAAGTTTAGCTGAAGAATTTCTAGATAGAAATAAAGTTAGTTATAAAATAATAACAAAAAATACGAAAATTAATAAGAGGGAGATAAAGAAAAATGGCAATTAAGAAAGGTTTAGGAAGAGGATTAGAATCGCTCTTTGCTATGTATGATGAAGAGGTTGGTAATACAAACATAACTACTGAGGATAGTTCAGATGAGATGTTGTCAAATGGTGTTATGGAAATCGATATTGATAAAATAAAACCTAATCCAAATCAGCCTAGAAAGAATTTTGATCAAGAAGCATTGGATGATTTAGCTTGTTCAATTAAGGTTCACGGAGTAATTCAGCCTATTGTCGTTAATAAAGCTGAAGATGGTAAATATCTGATTATTGCTGGAGAAAGAAGATATAGAGCCTCAAAAATCGCTGGATTGAAGACAATTCCTGCTATTATTAAAAATTACACAGATAAGCAGATTAAAGAAATTTCAATTATTGAAAATTTACAGAGAGAAGATTTAAATCCTATTGAAGCAGCTCGAGCAATTAAGCAGTTAATGGAAGAGTATAAGCTTACGCAAGAAACGGTATCAGAGAGAATTGGTAAGAGTAGATCAAATATTGCAAATACCTTGCGTCTTTTAAATTTGTATCCCGAAGTTGTGTCAATGGTTGAGAAAGGTTTATTGAGCGCAGGGCACGCTAGATGTCTTGTTGTAATTGAGGACTCAAATGAACAGATGCGCCTTGCAAATCAATGTGTTAAAGATAAATGGAATGTTAGAGATTTAGAGAAAGCTGTTAAGAGATATTTAAATCCTGAAGCAAAAAAGAAAAATCCTGTTGCAGAACAATCACTTGAATTAAAAGAACTTGTTAATCAAATGCAAAGAGTTTTATCTACAAAGGTATCTGCTATCGGAAATGACAATAAAGGTAGAATCTATATTGACTATTATTCAAGAGATGATTTAGATAGAATTGCAGATTATATTGAAATAGTTAAAAAGAATAAATAGTTATTTGTATTAATAAAATTTGTATATAAATTTTAAATGTATTCAGTAAATAAGAACAGCTAATAAGGCTGTTTTTTTAATAATGAGGTGTATTTTATTTAATTTCTAATTTATTTTTTTATTGAAAAATATAAAATTAAAATAATATTTACAAATATAATATAATATAATTTTAAAAATGATTAATTGATTTGGTGTATGGAAATATTCTTTATAAAAGGGAAAAACAAAGATAGAATTTATGTCTGTCCTATTTTTTTGCTATTTTTGAATTTAAGAAATACTATAATAGAATATCTTGCAAGGAATATTGTTAAAATTAAGCTTTTGAGTTGTAAAATATATCTATTTTTTAATTTAATTTGACTTTTACTTCTATAATTTATTGTTTATATTTGGTAAATAAACAAAATTTTTTAATTTTTGTTTTATAAATGTTTCACGTGAAACAAATTTTGTGTCTTTTATTATATTTGTAATGTTTCACGTGAAACATTTACTTGTATTTTTTGCTTTAAACAATATTTGATAGATATATTAAGGAAAGAAAACAAATATATAATAAGAGATCGGACAAGCAGAGTGAAAATAAAATTAAATACGTGAAAAGTAAATTAGAATGAAAAAACTTATTTTAAATGGGGTAATTTTACTCTTTTTAGTTATTTTTTTTGAGCAAGAAGTTAAAAAATGTTTCACGTGAAACAAAAAAATAAGGTTAGAATAATAAATATTAATCTCAAGTCAAGTTTTCTATAGCAAATATTCAATGATAGTAAAAAAAAGAACAACTTAAATTTAGCAAGATAGATTTGGAAAAGAAAAATGTAATTAATTAGTGAGTCTTCCTAATAAAAGGGGAATAGAAGGAGAATCAAACTTTTAGTAAAAAGTTAAAATGTTTAATTAACTTAATATCATAAAAATTTTTAGATAATAAAATGGGATATTGATAAATAAAATGAAATAAAAATTAAAGGAAGAGATAACTTAAAGTCATATGTCAATTTATTGATTTTTAAAATGTTTCTTATAAGAATAGATTAAAAGAATTAATTAAATAAAAAACAGAAAAACAAAAAAAATAAAGTTATTTTTATATAACAATATTATTTAAATTAAATTAAATATAGGCAAATA
>CAMEYT010000109.1 GCA_945947685.1 uncultured Bacillota bacterium
ATCTGGAATAATCTCAGGAATTTCGTGGTGGTCGGTTACAATAATCTCTACACCCTTATTCTTTGCATATTCTACCTCTTTATAACAAGAAATTCCACAGTCTACAGTTATTATCAACTGAGGATCAAACTGGTCAATAATCTTATCAATAACTTCACAAGTAAGTCCATAGCCATCAACATATCTGTTTGGAAGATAATAATCTGCATCAATTCCCATTTTTTTGAGTGTTTTGAGCATAATAGCAGTAGCACTAACTCCATCAACATCATAGTCCCCAAAAATAAGGACCCTATCCTTCAGCTCCTTTGCTATTAACACCCTATCTTTTAGTTCTTTCATTCCCTTTAGGAAAAATGGATTATGTTGTGTCTGAGGATTTAAATACTCTGCAATCTTCTCCTCTGTATTAATTCCACGCGACAAAATTAATTCCATAATTTTGGGAGGAAGGTTAAAACGATTTGCAAAAAAATCCGTGTCCTCCACATTCTGATTAAAAAATTTTCTAAATATCATTATAAAACTCTCTTATGCCTTTATTATACACAAAAATCCCCCTTTCTCAAAACAAATTTAAAAAAAAGATTGCAAAATCGCAATCTTTTTAGATATTTTTTGTCTCTTAATAATAATTTTTATAATTTGTCTTTATTTTTGTTCCCGCATTTTTTCTTTTTACAAGGAATATAATGAGCACAATACATCCGATTAAAACTACTCCTCCGCCAACGCTTCCGCCTATTATCCAAGCAAGAGAAGAATCTTTTTTCTCAGTTTTTACAAGTTTTGCTGAAAGGATTAAGTCAAAAGGACTATAATCCCCACCTATTCTACTTGGCTCTTTTAAATTTCCTGTCGAGAATGTAAATGTATAGATTTTGGTCTTTGTTGCAGAATCTAATCTGTCTGATGAATTAACAAAATCAGTAATCCCATCTTTCCCATAACTAGAAATTACATTTTCAATAAAATTTTGAGTGTTTAATTCATAATCTTCATTGATAAATATTTCTATCTTAATTGGAAGATTTTTGCCTACAGCATAGTTATTTCTCTTTCCTTCTTCATCTATAATATTTTCACCATTGACTTCAATTTTCGTTATTCCCGATTTTGCAAAAACATCTTCTGTAAATTTAATATAGTAAGGGTCATATTCATAGACTGCTTCAAGTAGGAATTTATCCGTTATAGCCTGCTCATCACCATCTGGCTGTATATTTTCTGTCCCAAAATAATACATTGAACCAGCAAATTTAAATGTAAATTTTTCTTTTACAGGCACAAATGTTTCATCACTATCCTTTGTCCATAACGAACCTCTTAGTTTCCAACAAATACCATTGTTTATTAGATACCCCTCTTCTATTGTTGCTATAGTCTGGTCATCTTTTGTTTCTTTTTTTATAATCGTATACTCTTTATTATCTTTATCTTTAAATTTTCCATCTTCTCCAATATCTTTTTCTTCGCAAAGGTAGTCATAAAGATTCCACCAATCAAAAGTATATAAAGATCCAGCACTTGCTGAAATTGTTACAGGATTTTGACTCTTAGTAAATATCTTTGTTTTCTCGCTTCCAGTTCCAAATTTTACTAATGCACCCTTTGTTTCATTGTCATCAACGTAAACCTGACCTTCAAATTCCTTTGCTTTAACAACGACTGAATAATATGTTATTTCTCCCACATTGCCTGCTGTCAAACTTGATGCCCGAACATAAAGAGTTAATACACCATCATTATCTGCACCATTTGAATAACTATATCCAACAATTTTATTCCCAGTTAATTCACTATCAGAACTTATTTTCCCAGCAAATCTCTCTCCGAATTTTTCTGAACAAGAAATCGAACCTATTAAAATATCTGTTATTTCATAGAAATTTTTATTATTCTTATCAATTTTTGCGGTTAAAGCAATAATTTCATTGTATTTATCTTGTATAGGAGAATTGCTATATGACAAGACTTCACTATATTCTGTGGATATAGGGTTACTCCACGCTATTGAATATTTTTGAAATTCTTGTAATCGTAATTCATTGATATCATTTTCTACAACAATACACCAAATTTCTTCTCCCCAACCATTCCCAATCGCTTCGTGCCAATCAAAAGTATTAACAATATCTGGCGTTTCTGGGAAGGAATATTCATATACTTCGCCTGCTTCAAGAAAATAGAATTTTTCAAGTCGAACAGCACTCTCTGGCAATCTTGAAACATAATCTTGAGTAGATACTTTTTTTACCTCATAACCACTGTTTCTGCCATATTTTGAGATGTTTTGTGTATAGGCTATATTTGCAATATTACCACTTTCAGGAGTTGGTGCATTAATAAATCCAGCAACTGCTCCACTATAAACAGTTCCTCTATCAGTAGTAACAGTCTCACTTGCAACAAATCTATCAAGTGTATTTCCTGCTGAGATACAGTTAATTATCTGAGCTCCATTTCCCGATAAATCACCAACTATCCCACCAACATATGTTGTGTTTGTAGAACTGTTTGTTCTTTTAGTTTCAATCTTCCCAAAATTTGCTACATTTAAAACTGTTGAAGAATTAGAAACTGTTCCAACACATCCACCAAGAGTTATTGTATCTCCATTTGATAATTCTTCCTCAATCAAAATATCCCTATAATTTATACAATTTTTAATTGTTGAATTATCAAGGCACCCTACAAGTCCACCTATTGTGAGCTTTGATTTTGTAGTCGTGTTAGTTTCATTCCCATTATCCACTTCGCAACATTCAATTATAGTGCCGTTTGCCGCATAGCCAACAATCGCTCCCGCAAAATACTCGCTTGAACCACTGAAGTTATTTTCGATTGTTTTACCCTTTGTTTTTTCAGTCCCGCTTGTTGTTGTCTTATACGAGATTTTA
>CAMEYT010000110.1 GCA_945947685.1 uncultured Bacillota bacterium
AACACTAATTACAAGGAAAATGGGCTCTATATGATTAATCAATCTAAGGGCTTTGCAAAGAGTGAAAACAAAGTGGAATTTAACTATTCTGTTGTAGTAGATGGTAGTAAATTATTTATTACAGTAGATTCAACTGAAGGTTTTTTGAATTTTTCTAAAGATATAAGCATTGTAATTCATTTTGGAAATACAGCTGCAAGTATAATTCAAGGAGCAGATTTAGTTGTAAAAACAACATCAGGTTCTGTAAATATTGGTGGTGTCAAGAATACTGGATACTCATCGGATATCTATCCTGCATCAATCAATATAGAAACAAAATCTGGAGATGTTTATTTTTCAGAACACGCAACAAACATATATGACTCGTTCAAAATTAAAACAGAAACGGGAAGTGTAAATGTAGCTAACGTAAAAGATAAAATTAATACAGAAAATAAAGACAATTCTCTTACGATTGGAGATTCGAGATGTATTATCGATGTCGGATCGGGAACTATTGATATAGATAAAGTTAAAAGTGATGTTTGGATTTCATCAAATTCGGGAACAGTTAGAATAAATGAAATAACTGGAAATGTTACAGTTTCTGCTGAATCTTGTATTTTAGATATTGGCAAGATAGCTGGAGATTTAGATTTCTCAGAGGGAAGCGAAATTATGAAAGCTTGTCATATTTATGCAGAAGAGATTACAGGGTCTCTCAATATCCCAAAAGGGGGAGATAGTTCAATTGAAGTAAAGAAGGTTGATGGACCAGTCAATATTCATACAGGTAACGGAAGTGTTACTTTAGGAACAGATAAATCAGGTGTTTCAAATACTGTTTATGTAGAAACAATCAACGGGAAAATATCTGCTTTTATAGATGATAAATCTTTAGCTAAAGCAAAATTCTTCGTTACAGAAAATGGAGATATTTCGTTAAATTATATTAATGAAGTGAAGAATGAAACAAATATTGAAACAAAAAAAGGAACTACATTAATTAATTTTAATAAAAATTCAGCTGTTAAATTTGAATTCAAATTAAATAATGAAACAGAGGATAATAAGTTCGATATTTCAAAAGTTTCGTTTGACATTTTCCAAGGAAAGAATTTGCCAACAAATCCATATTATTACAATTCAGATAAAGATACTTTTGTTGGAAGAATTAATGTTATAAGTGATGGAAATATTATTTTAGATTTAATATAATTATTAAAAATAAGCACTCAAATTAGTTGAAACAAAGTAAAATATATGTAAAAAAAGCGAAAAATGTTTTCGCTTTTTTTAAAAAATAGTTGACAAAGCGTTTTGGTTTTTGTTATTATGTGGGTGTAGTTGCAAAACTATTAGATTAACAAAAGGAGGTCCACAAGGAAAAATGAATAAAATTATTTATACATCTGTAAAGCTTAATTTTAATTTTTATGCACAATTTTATTGTGGGGGCCTCTGTCGTATAAAAAGTTGATACGACGCTAAAATAGTTTTTAGAAAGCCTCTGCATAGTTTTGCTTGATATATAGGGAAAATAAGAAAAATCAGGTAGAACAAAAACAGAGGCTTTTTTGTCCCTAAAATAGTTTTAGAGAAAAGGAGGTTCAAAAATTAAAATTTCTACAAAAGGAGGTTAAATAAAAACAAAAAATTCATTAAAAAAGGAGAGTTATGAAAAAGGAAAAGCAAAAGAAAAATTTCTCATTAATGAGATATTTATCTAAACATTGGGTCGTTTTTACATTATATATAATATGTTTAGCTTTGTTCTATATTGCAAACACGATTTCTACTATTCTTCTTGCTCAAGCACTTGCATTTGTTACGGAAAGCAATTTTGATTTGATGTTACAATATTCCGGTTATGCAACATTAGTTATGGTTGGAGGAAGATTAAGTATGATTGTAGTAGATTATATGTTTGCTAAACTTGTTCGAGATGTTTCGACCGAAATTAGAAATGATTTAACTGAACGAATTTTGCAAATTTCATCAAAATCTTTTGGATCAACTTCAGCTGGGTTATTTGTAAATCGAATAGCTTATTCACCTGAGGATGTAATAAATTCGATATCTGATGTTGTTGAGACAATGGGAACAATATTTGCAAGTTTAGTTAATGTAATCTATATTATATGCTTGAATGTTTATGTTGGCCTTATTATTTTTGGGGTATTAATTTTATTATCAATTCTAGAATATTTCAAAGTCAAAAATTATTCAAAAAATAAGATAAAAAGGAAAAAGGCCCACGATGATATTGTTTCCCTTTCGAATGAAATTGTTCGAAGTGAAAAAGATATTAAATCTCTTAATTTAGATGAAAAGTTGAGGGCAGTATCTGTAAACACATATGATAAGTATAAGAGAGCAAAATATAAAGAATATACTACTGATGTTAATTTTTGGACAACTCGACATATAATTTTAGAAATATTTGCATTTGTATTGATATTATTTTCTTTATTTTTGTTGGAGAATGAATTTATCGCTTTGAGTGCATTTATATTTATATTTTCAAAAAGAAGCGATTTCTCGTCTGTTATATGGTCATTAGGATTTTCAATCACAAAAACTGCTGATATTAAGGTAGAAACTTTCAGAATAGAACAAATATTTGACGAAGATAATTTTCCAATTGAGAAATTTGGCAATGTTGAAATTAAAAAAGACGATTTTAGAGGCGAAATTGAATTGAAAAATATATCATTTTCTTATGATATTTCTGATATGGAATTGTATGACTCTGTTAATAGAAATACATTTATAAATAAAAAGAAATATAGAGAATTTATTGAAAAGAAAAAGAAACTACAAGAAGATAAAAAGAAAGGGATTAAAAATTCTGGGAAGAAAATTATTGATGGATTAAGTTTAAATATTCCAGCAGGTAAGACGGTCG
>CAMEYT010000111.1 GCA_945947685.1 uncultured Bacillota bacterium
TGTGATGTTGCTTTGCTCACTTTGTTCGCAAATCAAGTTTGCTTGTGCAAACTCCTTTGTGAACAACGACATCACAGTATGTATGACCATCAGTTTTGCTTGAATATACCTGCGGTGCATTCAGACAAAACTTCCGATGATATAATTTAATAATAAAAAGCATATTTTATTTTGAAAAATAAAAAATTTATGCTATTATGCATTAATGGAGGAAAAATGATACAGATTATTGTTGATTCAACAAGCTATATTCCTGAAAAATATATTAATGAAAAAGGGATTAAGGTTGTGCCTCTCCATGTTTTATATATGGGAAAGGAGTTTGATGAAGGACTGCCAGGTTCTTATGATGAATTCTTTGAAAGTTTTACAACTACTAAGGTTTTTCCAAAAACAAGTCAGCCATCTTTGGAGTCTTTTATCAATGCTTATAATGAGGTTATAGATAATGGAGATGAAGCTATAGTTTTTACAATTTCTTCTACTCTTTCAGGGTGTTATAGTGTTGCAAATTTAGCTAAACAAGAATGTAAAAATCCAAATAAAATTACAGTAATTGATTCTGGTTCATGTGGTCAAGTTATTTGTGGGTTAACTATGGAAACGATTGATATGATTGAAAAGGGCAAATCACGTGAAGAAATTATAGAATATATAGAAAGATTAAAAAGAAATTCAATGATAGCGTTTGTTCCTGATTCGTTAGACTATCTATATAAAGGAGGCAGAATTGGAAAAGTTAAAGCAGTTTTAGGAACGATATTACAATTGAAGCCAATTTTAACCTTTAAAAATGGAGTTTTAGGATGTCAAAAGAAGATTTTTGGAGGAGTAAATAAAGCTATATCTGAATTATTTTCAATGATTCCTAAGAAATTTAAGAGATTATTTGTGATCCATATCGCAAAAACTAAGAATTATGATTCTCTAAAAGAAAAAGTCGTATCAACATTCCCAAATATTGAGGCTATAGAAGGAGAATTAGGACCCGTAATCGCTTCACATATTGGACCAGCAATAGGATTGTGTTGGATAGCAGAAGGAGGAGAGAGTGATTAGAAAAACGGTGATTATAACAGGAGCTGTGGGCGGAATAGGTAGTGCAACAGCAAAAAAATTCGCAAAAAATGGTTATAATATCGCTCTGATTTATAATAAAACCTCTCCCAAAAAACTTGAAAAAGAGTTAAAAGAGTATGGAATTGACATTTTTTCTGTAAAAATGGATATATCGAATGAAGAACAGGTTGTTAAGGGATTTGCAGAAATAATTAAGCATTTTGATAGTGTAGATTGTTTAGTTTGTGCAGCAGGAGTTGCTGAGAAGGAAGAATTAATTATTGATAGAAGTAAAGAAGATATTTCGAGGATTATTGATATTAATTTAAAGGGAACTATCTATTGCAATAGAGAAATATCGAAATATTTTATAGGAAAAAAATCTGGAAGTATAGTTAATATTTCCTCTGTTCTCGGAGATGTAGGCTGTGCTGGAGAAGTTGTTTATTCTGCTTCTAAAGCGGGTATTATGGGCTTAACAAAAGCTTTATCTAAAGAAATGGGGCAATTTGGTATTCGCGTAAATGCTGTAAATCCTGGAATGATTAAAACAAGAATGACATCTGGATTCAATGAGGAAGAATGTGAAGCTTTGCGTAATAATACTTCATTAAGAAGATTAGGTGAGCCTGAAGATGTAGCTGATGTTATATATTTTCTCTGCACAGATGAAGCTAGATTTATAACAGGCGAGTGCATAGAAGTGTCTGGTGGATTGCTTATATAAAAATATAGGTATTATGTTATAAAAAAATAACATAATAGTAAAAAATATCGAACAGGTATTGCTCGATATTTTTTTGCATAACTTTCTATTTTATTATTAATTAGTCAATAGATATAAGTTTCGTGTTAACTTTGTTGGCTATAGTATTATTTACTATACTGTTATATGTTACGTCCTTTCCAAGAATTTTTCCTGCGTTAGCAGTGATGTCAATAAGTTTGTTATATGATGATTCTGTCATAGCAGGGTTGGCAGTCCATGCATTGATGTTAACATATTGTTTTATTGCAATTCCAAGCTCAGATTTCGTCATTCCATTAAATGATGGTAAAAGTGCTTCAGCTGCATTATCTAACTGATTTTCTTTTACACATTTTTCAAGGAATTTATAGCCTTTTGCAACTGCTGTTAAGAATTTTTCTGCTTGGGAACTATTATTTTTAATAAAACTTTCCTTTGTTACAAAGCAAGTATATGGAACATTTTCTGTTAAGAATTTTCCTACAGGTGCTATAAGTTTGTAGTCTCCCTTTGATTCATTTACAAATTGAGTTGCGGTTGGTTCAAATAGTGTGCAAAATTTTACATCTGTTCTGCTTACAAAAGTGCTTCCAATAGCATTGAATTCTACATTACTTATGAGGTCAACTTCGCCAACTGATTTATTTGTGCCAGTTTTTAAATTTGCTCCTTTTTCAATAACGTATTGTAAAGTCATAGCAGGTAATCCGCCTTCACGGCCTCCGATAATAGATTCTCCTTTTAATTCATCTAATGTAAAAGTAGAAACATCTTTTGTGTAATTTCTTGCAACAATAAATGCTCCATCAGTCTGTGTTAACTGCCCAATAACTACAGGTTTATCTTTTATTCCTTCTTGTTGAGTGTAAACTACAGTTTCAGGGCCTACTAATACAATATTAGCTGCGTCTGAGACGAGAGCTGACATTGAGTTGTTTGAACCGCCACCATTTGTAAGGTTTATAGTTAATCCTTCGTCCTTAAAATAACCTTTATTTATAGCTACATAAAGTGGGGCGTAGAATGTGCTGTGTGTTACTTCGCTAAGATTAATTATATTA
>CAMEYT010000112.1 GCA_945947685.1 uncultured Bacillota bacterium
CAATTTGGCGGTGCGGGAGCTGGTTTTAACGATTTCTTCCGTCAAGCTGGTGGAGCTGGTGGATTTAGTGATATCTTTTCGGATATCTTTTCTGCATTTGGAGGAGGGGGACGCTCTGAGAGAGTTGCTGAACGTGGAGAAGATATTAATATAGAGATAACCCTCACCATTCAAGAAGCCATTTTTGGTTTTGAAAAGCCTATAACATTTGGTAAAATAGAAAAATGTCCAGATTGCAACGGCACAGGTGCAAAAAATGGACGTGAATTCACGACTTGCCCAGATTGCAATGGAACGGGTAGAGTTCGATATCAGCAAAACACTATGTTTGGAACAACTATTCGTGAAGCGGGTTGCTCAAGATGTAATGCAACTGGTAGGATTATTAAAGAAAAATGTGCAACTTGTAATGGGAAAGGTTACAAGAAAGTTAACAAAACAATTAACTTAAAAGTCCCAGCGGGGATTGACGATGGGCAAACATTGCGTATGCGTGGTGAAGGAAATTCTCCTATCCGCGATGGTATCCCAGGTGATTTGAATGTCAGAATAAAAGTAATGAAAGATAAAGTCTTGACTCGTAAAGAAAATGATATATATCTTGACCTCTATGTTCCATTCACAACGGCACTTTTGGGTGGAAAAATAGAAATTCCAACTGTGAATGGACCATATACTTTGACAATCCCTGAATTAACTATCAGCGGAACTGTGATGCGTTTAAAAAATAAAGGAGTGAAATATCTCAATCGAGAATATTATGGAGATATGCTAGTAACAATTAAAGCAGAACCTCCTCGCTCTTTGGATAAGAAGACCAGAGATACATTAGTTGAGTTGCAGAAGTCAATCGGAGATAAAGCTTATCCAAAATATAGTAAATTCTTAGAAAGAAAATAAAAAATTATTTTATTGATAATTTTATCTTAAGTAGATTTTTCTAAATTTTACTTGAAATTAAAAAAATACTAAATAGTGATAATTATAATAAAAACGAGCAATACGCTCGTTTTTTTGTTTTATTTAAAAAGAATAAAGGATAACCTTAAACAAGTGAATTTTAAATGATTTTACGCTTTAGATGATGTTTCAGGAAAAACTTTTATTTAGTTAAATCATCAAAATTGCAATGTTTAATTTTATTTTTTAAGCAATAATCTTCATACATCTTTATGCAATGATTTGTTGTTAAACGATCGGCTTCAATAGTAGCCTTCCCAAATCTACATCCAATAGCTTCAGGATTTTCTAATTGTGCTGAATATTCATCATATCTAGCTCTTAAATAATCATAAATATCTGGAACAAAATCAAAATAAGATATGATATTTTTTTCAATGTTTTTCTTTTCTTTTTTATAGGTTCTGTTATATTTATTCCCTTCAGTAAAATAAATAGAATACAATTTGAGTGCTAAATCAAGTCCCTTGTAATAGTCTAAATCATTATTGAAGATTTTTTTCTCGGTTGTGCCATCTTCGTTTCTAACTACAATAGAATATGTTTTTGGATTTGAATATTTATTGCTTAAGTCATCTGTTATATTTTTTGTCATTTCTTTCTCCTTATTTAATTAAATATTAACATACAAGTGAATTTTTGTCAATAGCTAAAAAAATTTTATCAAATTCTTTGCATATTCTGTGTTTTATGTTAAAATATCTTTGGAGTTTTTATGAAAATAGTTGATTTAGGAATTAATGGCGAAGGAATTGCTAGGCAAGATGGAAAGGTGTTTTTTATTAAAGGTGCTCTCATTGGAGAAGAAGTAACAGTAAAAGATATCAATGAAAAAAGCAAATTTTCAAATTGCGTAGTGGATAATATTTTAGAAGCAAGCAAAGATAGAGTTATTGCTCCGTGTCCATACTTTTCTGTTTGTGGAGGTTGTCAGTTACAGCATTTACAATATGAAAAACAACTTGAATATAAGCAAAGATTGGTCAAAGATACTTTGAAAAAAGTGGGTAATTTGGATGTAGAAGTTCTGCCTTGTATTGCAAGTGAAAAAAATTATTATTACAGAAACAAAAATGTATTTCCTGTTTTTTCTGTAAAAGGAAATTCTCAGTTGGGAATGTTTAAAGAAAATTCGAAAAGTCCCATTGAAATTCAGGAATGTATGATTGCGGATAACGAAATAAATAGGGTAGTAAAAGTAACGAATAATTTTCTTAAAAACAAGTATATTGCTGGGCTTAGATATTTAGTTGTTCGAAAGGTAGAAAATAAATTGATTATAACCTTAGTAACAGAAAAAAAAGAAATGCCATATCTGAAGAAATATGTTCAAGAATTAGCATTTTACTTCAAGGATTTTATTTTAAATATAAACATAAATACAGACGTAAATACAATTCTCTCGACTAATTTTGTGAATGTTTATGGAGGGGACTTTATTCAAACGGAAACTCTAGGAATAAAACACAAAATAAACGCAGGGAGCTTTATTCAAATTAACGATGATGTTTGTAAAAAATTATATAATTCAATTTTAGATAATTTTGACAAGAATGATATTGTCGTCGATGCGTATTGTGGCGCTGGTTTGCTTAGTGCTATGATTGCGAGAAAGGTGCAATATTGTTATGGAGTAGAGATATCAAAAGCTGCGATTAAGGCCGCAAATGATATGCAGAAGGAAAATGGAATAGAAAATTTATACTTTATTAGCGGGGATTGTGATAGAGAAATTCCTTCGCTCTTAGAAAATATTGAAGATGAATTTTGTATCGTGCTTGACCCACCAAGGAAGGGGTGTTCACAAAATGTTCTACAGGGGATCTTACAGACTTTGCCCAATAAAATTATATATGTATCTTGCAATCCAATAACTTTGG
>CAMEYT010000113.1 GCA_945947685.1 uncultured Bacillota bacterium
TTGCAATGCTTTTATTGAGTTCAAGTTGTTCTTGTTGAGATTTCTCTTCTTTTTCTTTCTTAATCTCGTCAGTTTGAAAAACATCTTTTCCTATAACTATATTGCCAAATTTTCTAGCTTCATTAAGAAGTACTTTATTCTCTTCTTTCCCTTTCCATTTATTCCATCCTATAAAATCAAGGAATGTATTAATAAATCTCATTTTCTCCCCCTATATTAAAGAATATCATCATTAATCCTTAATGTCAAGATTTCAAATAAAAATTATTTCAATAAATAACTTCAATACTGGAAAAATAGATATATAATAGCTCAAAATTCTCATAATATTATTAATCTTTTCTCTCCCTTAAAATCCTTTTGAGACAAAAAAGTTATATTTTTTATTTTAAATTAAGCAATTCATAGCTTATCATATCTTATAAAGAATTATGTGTTATATCATCTCAGTTTCATAATTTCCCTTTGTAAAATAATATTAAAAATCACTCAGAAGTCTTTATCTGAGTGATTTACTTTATGGTGCGAGCGGTGGGACTTGAACCCACACTCTTTCGAACACGCCCCTTAAACGTGCGCGTCTGCCATTCCGCCACGCTCGCATATATAATATATTTTTTTTAAATAGCCTTTTAATGTGGCGGATGGCAGACGGGGCTGCACTAGGAGGAAACTCCTGTTTCCGACGCATCGATTGACTTTTTTTGTTTTTAAGATTTTTAAGGATAAATCTTTTAACTTTTGCTCACTTGGTGGAGATATTCCGCCACGCTCGCATATATTTTAACCTTTTTCAAGGTTCTCTGTTATTATACTTATCAAATAAAAAGTTGTCAAGTAATTTTGACAACTTTTTCTGCATTTTTAAAGAATTTCAACAGTTATATCCCCTGTTCCCTTTTTATCGTCTAATTTTTCTACTTTATAGACTATTTCCGGATCACAATCTGACTTTTTTATAAAATCTTCTGTGATAATTATTTTATCAATATTTTTATGACTAGGAGCATCAAACATCGTTTTCATCATTTTACTTTCGATAATTGTTCTTAGCCCTCTTGCCCCAGTTTTTAGTTCTATCGCCTTTTGAGCAACAGCTCTAATTGCTTCTGGAGTAAAATCAATGTCAATATTATCCATTTTAAACATCTTTTTATATTGTTTAACAATAGAATTTTTTGGTTCAATAAGAATTTTACATAATGCCTCTTCATCTAAATTATCAAGACCAACAACTACTGGCAATCTGCCTACAAACTCAGGTATTAGCCCATATTTGATAAGATCATCTGGTTGCATTTCCTTTGCGAAATTTATTTTATCCTTTTCAATTTTTGATTTAATTTCAGCATTAAATCCAACTGTTGAATTATTCTTTCTTTCTTCAATAATATTATCCAATCCAACAAATGCTCCACCACAAATAAAGAGGATATTTGTTGTATCAATTTGCAACATTTCTTGATGAGGATGCTTTCTTCCTCCTTGAGGTGGCACACTGGCAACAGTGCTTTCTATTATCTTCAATAATGCTTGTTGAACACCTTCACCTGCAACATCTCTTGTTATTGAAACATTCTGGCTTTTCTTTGAAATTTTATCAATTTCATCTATATAAATAATTCCTCTTTGTGCTTTTTCTATATCATAATCAGCTGCTTGGATGAGTTTAAGAAGAATATTCTCAACATCATCTCCGACATAACCGGCCTCAGTTAATGTTGTTGCATCAGCTGATGCAAATGGGACTTTAAGAATGCGAGCTAATGTCTTCGCAAGCAGTGTTTTTCCTGATCCAGTTGGACCAATTAAAAGAACATTGCTCTTTTCTAACTCTACCCCATCATTATCACATTCTTTCTTGTCAAAATTATGATTTATTCGTTTATAGTGATTATAAACTGCCACTGCTAAAGCCCTCTTTGCCTCATCCTGTCCGATTATATATTCATCAAGTTTAGCTTTTATTTCAGCTGGAATTGGAAGTTCAATTTTTTCTAGAGTACTTTTCTTATCTTCTTTGATTATGTCCTTACAAATATTGATACATTCATCACAAATGAATGCATCTCCATTAGGACTGGCAACGATTTTTTTTGCATTTTTCTGAGGTTTCCCGCAAAAAGAACAAAAACACTCGTTAGGATCTTTCATAATTTCCCCCTATTTAATTTTCTTTCTTGTTACAAAAATTTGGTCTACTAACCCATACTCTTTGGCTTCTTCCGCAGACATATAGTTGTCTCTGTCCGTATCCTTTTCAATAGTTTTTACAGGTTTACCCGTGTTTTCACTAAGTATTTTATTGAGTTTTTCCTTTGTTTTTTGCATATGTCTTGCTTGAATAGCAATATCACTTGCCTGTCCTTGAGTTCCTCCAAGAGGCTGGTGAATCATAATTTCACTATTAGGAAGAGCAAATCTCTTTCCTTTTGTTCCACTTGAAAGCAAGAACGCTCCCATTGAAGCAGCCATCCCTACACAAATTGTGCTAACATCACACTTGATATAGTTCATAGTATCATAGATAGCAAATCCGGAACTTACACTTCCGCCTGGGCTATTTATATACAAAAATATATCCTTATCCGGGTTCTTTCCTTCAAGATAAATCATTTCTGCAATAATTGTATTTGCAACTGCATCGTTGATTTCTCCGTTCAAAAATATAATTCTATCTTCAAGCAATCTTGAATAGATATCATATGATCTTTCATTATTGCCTTTTTGGTCAGTGCCCATCGGTATCAGCCTTACTACCTCCTCAATTTTTATTTCATTGTGTTTTTTCATTTTAATAAATTAATAAGTTTAGTCATTAAAATATCATCT
>CAMEYT010000114.1 GCA_945947685.1 uncultured Bacillota bacterium
TGTTATGAGAGAACTTTGGCATATCTTATTGAGAAATATGCAGGTGCTTTCCCACTTTGGCTTGCACCAGAACAAGTTAGGGTGCTTGCTTTAACAGATAGAAACAATGAATATGTTAAATCGATAGTTGAAAAATTAACGGCGGAGGGACTAAGAGCTGAAGCTGATATTAGAAATGAAAAGGTAGGATACAAGATCAGAGAAGCTCTATCTCAAAAAGTTCCATATCTTATTATTGTCGGAGATGAAGAAGAGAAAAATCAAACAATTTCCATTCGTGGAAGAGGAAACGAAAATAAGTCAGGGCTAAATTTGGCAGATTTTATCGAAAGACTCAAAGAAGAAGTTAAAACAAAAAAAAGATAGCTAAAATCATTTGTTAAATTGAAATGAGTATGATAAAATGAGGAGGAAAAATGACTTTTGCTGAAGTGTTTATACCAATAGGAATCTTATTATTACTCATAATAGTAGGGTTTTACTTAAAATAGCATTGGTTATTTATTAAAAGGAGATTATTAGTATGATAAGTTTATTATTAGATGAAGCAGCAGGAACAGGTGGAATGGGTTGGTTTCAATGGGTTGCCATTGGATTGATTGTCCTTTTATTGATTGCATATCCTCTTTTGATGTCAAGAAGAAACAAAGCTGAAAATAAAAAATTAATGGAACAAACGAACAGTTTAAAAAAGGGTGATGAAATCATTACTAATGCTGGGGTTTATGGCAAAGTCATTGAAATTAAGCAAGAAGGAGAAGCTAAGAAAGTCATAATTGAAACTGGGAGTGATAAATTCAAAAGCTATATGACTATCGATGCTTATGCAATCTATTCAGTTTTAAATAAAGAGCCAGTAAAACCTGTAGAAGATAAGAAAATAGAGGCAAAGAAAGAAGATAAGAAAACGGAGTCTAAAGAAGACAAAAAAGCTGATGTTAAAAAAGTAGAAAGCAAGAAAAAAGAAGAAATTCAGAAGCCAGAAGAAGCTAAAAAAGCTACGACTGAAGATAAAAAATAAAAATTGACTGACGAATGTCAGTCTTTTTTATGTGAATTAATCAAATAAATAATTTTTTTGAATTGTTATTAAAATTGTCTAAAGTGATGTTAATTTGAACTAAAAAAAGTATTTTAATTTATTTTTCATAGATGTAATTTTGTAGAATTGTATGAAATTTTCAGTAACGATATAGTAAATTTTATTTTTGGAATGCATTTTTTGGATAAAAGCTATTGCAGATGAATTTTTGTTAAAAATTTATTAATGAAATAATACAAAGTTGTTTTAACTGATTTTTAAATTGATTATGAAACATATTCTGTAAAAACACCGCATATTTTTTAATATCGAGGTGTATAATGAAATTTAAAACAGCTGAAGCAAAGGAGAGAAAAGGAATAATGTTACTCTCTTTAATAAAAGGAATAGTTATTTCATTGAGTATTTCATTGGTAAGTATTCTTGTCTTTGCCTTTATTTTGAAGTTTACTAATATTTCTGACTCATTTATAACTCCAATTAACCAAATTATCAAGGGTATAAGCATATTTTTAGGGGCATTTCTTGGATTAAAGAAAGAAAAGAAAATGGGTTTAATTTCAGGATTGTTAATAGGAATTATCTATACTTTGCTGGCTTTTATAATATTCTCAGCACTTAATGGTTCCTTTGTTTTTTCAAAAACGCTAATTACAGATTTCTGTTTTGGTGGAATTATTGGAGCAATTTGCGGGATAATTTGTATTAATATCAAAAAAAAATAAACTAATTTTCTAAAATAGTTTGACAACTTCCTCTTATATAGTTATAATATAATGGAAATAAACATTAAGGGGAAGAAATGACTAAAAAACGCGCTAGAGTTGGATTTATACTTTTAAGTATTTTTACAGTTATTGGGATATTACTTTCAGTTTGTAGCTTCAATATTCCATTTACGGATTATAGATATAATGGTTTTGCAAATGCTATATCTCTCGGGTTAGACTTATCGGGAGGTATTTCTGCTGTTTACGATTGTTCATTATCAAGGGATAGTGGAACAAAGGATTTGTCAAGTGCCGTTGACGGAACAATTACAAGATTAGAGTCAATTTTGTATAATGAGGGATATTCTGAAGCGACTGTTACCAGACAGAGTGGGAGTAAAATTAGAATTGAAGTCCCAAATTTGACTGATTCTCAAGATTTGTTTGACCTTATCGGTAAGCCAGCATCATTATATATTTCAACAAACAGTGAATTTAACGTTGCTTCACCATCGGGGGATTATGTTTCAGGTCAAAATATTAAAGAGGTTTATGTGAGCTATAATCAAGAAGATTCTTGTTATGGCGTTGTTTTGAACTTTGATGATGAGGGGACAGATAAATTTTCTAAAATTACTAAAACAGCGGCTGATGGAGATCAACATTTATATATTAATATCGGGGATGATGACCCACTTGATTTAACTTGTAATGAACAGATGACTCAAGGTTCAACCTTCATTTATGGTGGTTCAATTCAGGATTATGATAGTGCAAAAGAATATTCAATGATGATTATGAGTGGAACTTTTAGTGCGAGCTTGGAGTTGGTTGAATGTTCAGTAGTTTCTGCAACTCTTGGAAGAGATGCCTTGCTTTATGGGATTATTGCAGGAGCAATCGCTATGTTGCTGATTATGGTTATAATGTGGTGGAGATATGGAAGATTAGGGCTTCTTGCAGATTTCTCTCTTGTTATTTATATGGTTCTTATGA
>CAMEYT010000115.1 GCA_945947685.1 uncultured Bacillota bacterium
GCTTTTTTAAGATGAGCACACTCCATTTCATAGTGATCATTCCAAATCTCCTTGAGATTTACATTTTCTTCTTCAGTAAATGCACTATAATACAAATAACATTCTGTATACTCATGAAGAACTAATTGTTCGAGCCATGAGCAATTAGGGTCTTTCAAACTCTCATATTGACTAACGTGTTGTTCTTCAACCATTCCTATTTCTGCATAGAGTTTTCTTCCCAAATCGTTCTTATACTACTGTGCAATATTCATATAAAAATTCATTGTTTGTTGTTCAGCTGCAGTTATAATATTTGCAACAAGCTTAGAATACAATTTGCTTTTTTTTGCATTCATAAAAGGTTTTATCTCATCCTTAGGATATCGATGATGAGCAATCGTTGGTCTTGCAGGCATAATCTCTGTAAAACTGCCTACTAATGGTCTTGCTTCCTCTCCTTTATCCAAAAGTAGCAAATTACTAAATCGATATAAATGGTCAAAATCTTCTAATAAGGCAAAATTTAAAGCATTAATATTATTTTTATCACTATCATTTTGTGCTAATGTTGCCGTTAAATCAATCGCCAGTTGTTCATATGCAATCGTCGTTTCCAAAATATTTTCATTAATTGGCTTCAAACAACTTATTCTCTTCTGCTGCTGTTGCTCTTGCTTTCTAATAACAGCAATCTCCCTTCTAATATCATTGTTATTACAATTTCTAGAAAATTGATGCAAAAACCAATTACTCTCAAATTCAAGACCATTCAACAAAATTACTCTGCATTTTGAATAAGGTGAAGTTGTCTTTTTATTGTATGCTTTAGGATACATCTTTTTAAAGCTCATCCAGTATGTCTCAATATCTTTGGTTGGATAATTAATTGGGTTCATTTTTTATTCCTCCTGTAACATCTTTTCCCAATTATTCATATTGTTATACCTTAAATTTATTATTAAAACAATCAAGCAAAAAGATAAATAAAAACATTACTACCATTCTTTACATATCGGGACAGGATAAATTTCTCTTTCTATAAAAATATTTTACTATATATTTTTTTCTCAATTTTTTTTGCTATTTTCGAAAAATATTGAAAAAGTGTTGCTTTTTTTAATTAAATTTGATATTATACAGAAGTAACCAAATTATGGTCTCTTGGTCAAGCGGTTAAGACGCCACCCTCTCACGGTGGAATCAGGGGTTCGATTCCCCTAGGGACTACCATATTAAAGAAAAAGTCTTCTTTCGAAGACTTTTTTTATAATTATATTTGCTAATAGAAATAAAATCATTGGAATTTGTTATCAAGAAATCCGAAAATTTAAATGGGAATAATTATTGTGAATACCTATCATATAAAACAGCTAAGAGTTTGCATATTGTAATATCTACTCAATTTACTCCCATCAAGAACCAAAGAATTGCAAAGTTCGACATTCAATTTGGAATGACACATAGAGAGCTATGTAACTGGAAAAAATTGGATGTCAGCAAAAGCAGTTATTAGAGTTAATTAAGGATTATATGAAGAGGGATTATTTTCGGCAATTTTCCTCCTAACATTCATTGTTTCTGTATCAGTTGTAACTTGCGGAGGAATAAATTTTACTTTATTTTCAGGAAGAGTTATCCCTTCAGATACTTCTTCTGTTCCTTCTACAATTATTCCTTCTTGCGGATAATAAAAGTCGTGTCGAATTTCTTTTTCTGAAACAAGTTCACCATTTTTATAATATTGCACATATGCTTTAGATTCATATCCTTCTTGAGGATATTTTAAGCGATAATACTCCCCTTTATATACAATAAAGTTTGTATATTCCTCATTTGTATCTGGAATTATTTTATCCCCATTATGAGGAAGAATTTTTACTAGTTCTGCACGAGTTTTTATTTCCTCTCCATCGGAAAGTTTATCTCCATAAATTTCAACAATAATTTCCGTATCTGTGCCATATGTTTTTATATAGATTGGGCTAGATGTATTATTGACAAACACCAAATCAGAAACTCCTTCAGACACCATAGCATCAAGAGAAAGTGGGACATATGACGCAGGCAAAGAATGATGTTGAACTTCTAAAACATCAATCCCAGATAACAATAACGCGTTATAAAGCGTGGTAGATGCTTGACATACTCCACCTCCAACACCTTCGACATAAACACCATTTAAAATTATATTAGCTTTCTTAAATCCATTTTCTTCAGTGCGAGGTCCAGTTGTTTCGTTAAATGAAACCGTTTGTCCCGGAGTAACTACCATCCCATTGAATGAACTTAAAGCCCTTTTAATGTTATTTTTTCTATTATTACTTGATTTTGAATAATTGGTTGAGAATTTACTTCTTAACCCAAGATTTGAGAGAATTTCATCCTCATTAATTTCTGTTACTATCTCAGTAGTAGGAATATCTACATTTGCGACTTTATTTGTAGAAAATTGCTCTTCAATTTCAGCCATTAACTTAGTTTTATCAACTTTAATTTCATTTTTTGCAGGAAGAATAGCAAATTTTTCTTCCGTGTCAGGATTGAATACTACTTGTGCTGGAGAGCTTTCTTGCTCTATTTCTGAAATAACTTCGTCTATTTTGCCATCCACTCCCCCCATAACATTTATATAGGATATATTGAAAGATAACCCTTCTTTTTTAACCTTATTTTTTATTTTCTACTTTTCAAAAAAATTACCAGATTGTCCATGCTTGATTGCTTCATGAAAACGTTTCTCTATATC
>CAMEYT010000116.1 GCA_945947685.1 uncultured Bacillota bacterium
TCATTATTTATGCCTATATAGACGTTTGACCACTTATTTTTATCTACAAAATCCACTTTTGCTAAAAATCAACTTTTAAGAGGATACTTCGACAAAATTAAAAATGTAGCTAGAGAAGTTTTTGGAGAAGACTTAGAAATTGATGTGCTTGACCCTCAAGAAGAGGAAGCATATCTCAAAAATAATAAACCTAAAACAAAAGTAGTAGATTCTGAAGACCAAAAAAATCCATTCGACCCAGAATTTACTTTTGATAACTTTGTTGTTGGAAAATGCAACCAATATGTTTATGCAGCAGCAAGAGCTGTAGCTGAAAATCCTGGAAGAAAAATTAATCCTCTCTTCATATACGGTGGAGTAGGACTTGGAAAAACTCACTTGCTTCACTCTATCGGAAATTATATCCGTGAATACAAGCCTAATCTCAAAATTAAGTATGTAACTTGTGAACAATTTACTAACGATTATATTGAAAGTCTTAGCACATCCGCTAAAATGAAGACAAACTCTGAATTTAGAAGTAAATACCGAAACCTTGATGTTCTTATGGTTGATGATATTCAATTTATTGCAAAGAAAATAAGCACTCAGGAAGAGTTCTTCCATACTTTCAATGAATTACAGCAAAACGGTAAACAAATTATCATCTGCTCTGATAGACACCCAAAAGAAATTGAAACCCTCGAAGATAGATTACGCTCAAGAATGCTTATGGGGTTGATTCAAGATTTACAGAGTCCTGACCTTGAAACAAGGATTGCTATTCTAAGAAAAAAATGCCAACTTGAAAAATACTCATTTGATGACGAAGCAATTAATTACATAGCAGAAAGAGTTGAATCAGATATTCGTGAATTAAAGGGAATGTTATTTAAAGCATACTCCCTTTTGAGCTTACTCGGAAAGAAAACAGTTGACATATTTGATGCACGTGAAGCTTTCAGCGATAAGAATGATGAAAAAAATGAAGGTGGTTCTTCAGCCGAACAAATTATTGAAGCTGTTTGTAACTACTTTAATATATCTAAGAGTGATATAACTGGAAAAAAGAAAAATAAAGAAATTGTTGAACCACGTATGATTGCAATCTATCTCATCAATGAAATGTTAGAGATGCCTCTTGTTTCAATAGGTAAACTTTTTGGAGGAAGGGATCATACAACAATAATGCACGCCCGCGATAAAATTGGAACAGAATCTAAAACAAACAAAAAAACACAGACTATTATAAACGAAATTAAAAAAGTGTTGAAAAGTGTATAACATTTTTTACACTTCCACAAAAAAATCCACAAAAACTCACACTATATTTAGTGTTTAAAAATTGATTTTTGCGGATTTTTTTTATGCATATTGTGTTTGAAAAAAGTTGTCCACAATTCCACTCAAACCTAATAATATTAATATTAAATTTATTAAAATAAAAATAGATAAAAAACAGCGTATGCACGCATATATTTTGATTAAAATTTATTCGAAGAAATATAAGTGAATAAAATGAGAAATCCACATATTTTTCGACATCTTAGTTATATTAATATAATATATTTTATTAAATAAAATATATTTTTTTCTTATAAATTTTTTTTCAAAGAAAATAATATTTTTCTTCGATAAAATTTAATCCAGAGAAAATATATTTGATTATTAAAAATAATTATTAAAAAAAATTAATTTATTCTTTTGAATTAATTTATTTCATAGAATTAAAAGAACTATCTTTTTTGCATTTTGGTTTTTATTTTAATTTTTATTTTAGTACATTTTTAGTAAAAATAAAATATTATTTTTTTTAATTTATTTTTTTCTAGAGATAAATATATATTTATATATTAATTTTTATTTTTATAATATTTTTCTTTCTGAATGTGGATAACTCTTGAAATTTGTGGATAACTTCGATAAGTTTTTCTTGTAAACGCTTGAAAATTATTGAGTGATGTGTTAAAATATAGCTAAAGAAAAAGGAGATGAAAGATATGTTAGTTGTTTGTCAAGGGATTGAACTTTCAGAAGCTTTTTTAAGAGTTAGCAAAGCAATTTCAAATAAAATTGCAAATCCAATCTTGGAAGGAATTAAGATTTCTGCAGAAGATAATATTTTAACTCTCAGCGCTACAGATACTGAATTGTCAATTGAAAAGAAAATTAAGGCTGATGTAAAGGTAGAAGGTGAAACAGTTGTTCCTGGAAAATTTATTACAGAATTTGTTAAAAAATTAGCCAGCACTGAAATTGAGTTAGAAGTAAATGATAAGAACCAACTTCTCATTAGATATGACGGAAACGAAAGTATTATTCAATGTTACAATCCAACCGAATATCCAGGATTTAGAAAATTAAAAACAGATGAATATTTTGGAATTAGCCAACGAGATTTCAAAACTCTTGTATCAAAAAGCATTTTCTCAGTTGCGCTTGACGATTCAAGACCTGTTTTGAAAGGTGTGTTATTTGATATCAATAATAACAACATTGTTTCAGTTGCTTTGGATGGATATAGACTTGCAAAAGTAAATAAAAAAATTATTTCAACAATCACAAAGTCAATTGTTATTCCTCAACGTAGTTTAAACGAAGTTAGTAAAATGCTCGAGGATTCAGATGAAATTATCAATGTTTACA
>CAMEYT010000117.1 GCA_945947685.1 uncultured Bacillota bacterium
TATATCAGGATTTTCACTATCACCAACGCAAGCCCATTCCCACACACCTACACCTTTCGTGCAGTGTTCAACTGCTTCTTTCATCGTCAGCCATTGATAACTTGGATGTTTTGATGCGATAATTGTATTGATATAATTTTTACTTTTCAAACAGTGATCAACGCAACTCAAAAGGCAATTTGCATCAGGTGGAAGATATATTCTCACAACATCTGGCTTTTTATTATTGATATGATCTAGAAATCCCGTGTCTTGATGAGTATATCCATTATGGTCTTGTTGCCATGCATTACTTGTCAAAATTAAATTTAATGAAGCAATAGGTTTTCTCCATTCAATTTGGTTACAGACCTTAAGCCATTTTGCGTGCTGGCCAATCATACTATCTACTGTTCTAATAAAAGCTTCATAACTATGAAAAACTCCATGTCGTCCAGTTAATAAATATCCCTCAAGCCATCCTTCGCACATATGCTCTGAAAGATAGGAATCCATAACTCTTCCATCGTTCGCAAGCTTATCATCTGTTGCAATAATTTTTGCATTGAAATCTCTTTTTTCAGTATCAAAAATTTTATAAAGTCTATTACTCATTGCTTCATCTGGACTAAACAATCTGAAGTTATCTTTATTCAAAGCATAGACATCTCTAAGATATGCACTTAATTCAAGCATATCCTGCGTTTTTATTTCTCCGTGCTTTTTGAATTTTACTGCGTAGTTTCTAAAATCTGGGCATTTTAATTCCTTTAAGAAAATCCCCCCATTGGCATGCGGGTTTGCACTAATTCTTCTATCTCCAGTAGGAAGTATCTCTGCAATTTCTTGCTTTAATTTATAATTATCAAATAATTCTTCTGGCTTATAGCTTTTTAACCAATCTTCCAAAATTCTTAAATGTTCATCTTTCGTCATACTAATAGGAACCTGATGTGCTCTAAACGAACCTTCAATTTGCAAGCCATCCACCTCTTTTGGACAAGTCCACCCCTTGGGAGTTCTAAGCACAATCATAGGCCATTTTGGACGTTGTATTTTTCCTTTTCTTCTAGCATTTTCCCAAATATGTTTAATTTTTTCAATACATTTATCCATTTCCTTTGCCATTAAGCGATGCATTTTCATTGGTTCATCGCCCTCAACAAAATGAGGTTCATAACCATAACCTTCAAAAAGTTTAATTAATTCTTTTTTAGAAACTCTACTCAAAACCGTAGGATTGCTAATCTTATATCCATTCAAATGCAAGATTGGAAGAACTGCTCCATCCTTTGCTGGATTGATAAATTTATTACTATGCCACGATGTAGCGAGAGGTCCAGTTTCTGCCTCACCATCACCTACAATCGTCGTTACAATTAACTCTGGATTATCTAAAACTGCCCCAAATGCGTGTGCTAGGCTATATCCTAATTCTCCGCCCTCATGTATACTTCCAGGAACTTCTGGAGCAACATGACTGCTTATTCCACCTGGAAAAGAAAATTGTTTAAAAAGCTTTGTCATTCCCTCTTTATCTTGAGATATTTCTGGATAAAATTCACTATATGTTCCCTCTAAATATGAGTTGGCAACGAAAAAATTTCCGCCGTGCCCAGGCCCAGATACAAGCAACATATCTAAATCATATTTTTTTATAACTCTATCACAATGTGCATATATAAAATTTTGTCCCGGAACTGTTCCCCAATGTCCTACGATTTTTTTCTTAACATCTGTTCTCTTCAACTTTCTTGTTAGAAGAGGATTATCTAATAAGTATAACTGTGCCGCAGAGATATAATTGGCTGCTCTGAAATATTTATTCAAAGCATCAAAATAGTTTTTACTTGAAAAATCTTTCTTCATTTTCAACTCCTTCACACTTATTCTAGCACAAAATTTGGTATTCACAAAATAAGCAAAGGCATTTTTTATTCAACTGTTACACTTTTTGCAAGATTTCTTGGTTGGTCAGGATTTAAATTTCTACCTATACAAACATAATACGCTAAATATTGAGAAAAAACAGCAAATATAAGCGAAATTAGTTCGTTATTCACTCCTCTACAATCGAGATTAAATTCCTTCATTAATTTATTTTTCTCAACTAAGTTTTTATATGGTGAAATTATAATGACTTTCCCTTTTCTTGATATTATTTCATTTACTCCATTCAAAGCTTTTTTCGTTAATTGCCTATTGGATATAAACACAAAACATTGACTATTATCATCAATTACAGCTAGAGAGCCATGTTTTAACTCTCCAATTGCACAAGACTGTGAATTTATATATGTAATTTCTTTGAATTTTAAGGATGCTTCCATAGATATGATGTAGTCCTTACCTTTTCCTAAGAAAAAAACTTTATCGCTGCATATATCAACTTTTTTAACTTTATGTTCTTGGATTTTATTTAGTTTTTCCACTACTTTCTTTATTTTTTTCTTCTCTCTTTCAAACTCGATATTATTGAATAATATACTTCTAAAATATTTTGATAAAAGGAAGAAAACTGCAACTTGACAAGTATATGCCTTCGTAGAAGCAACTGCAATTTCAGGCCCCGCACAAATAGGCAAAATACGCTTTGATAATTTTGTAATAGAGCTTTCCATTACATTTGTCAATACTATGGTTTT
>CAMEYT010000118.1 GCA_945947685.1 uncultured Bacillota bacterium
GAAACTATCGAACTTCATGTTAGACTTGGTGTAGATGGAAGAAATGCTGATCAACAAGTTAGAGGAGTAGTTGTTCTTCCTCATGGAACAGGAAAGAGCGTTAAAGTTCTTGTAATTGCTAAAGGTGATAAAGCTGATGAAGCAGCTAAAGCTGGAGCAGATTATGTTGGAGCTGAAGAAATCATTACTAAAATCCAAGGTGGATGGTTAGATTTTGACGTTGCTATTACAACACCTGATATGATGGGATTAGTTGGACGTATCGCAAGAATTCTTGGACCTAAAGGTTTAATGCCAAACCCAAAGAGTGGAACAGTTACAATGGATGTTAAGAAAGCTATTAACGAGGTAAAAGCTGGTAAAGTTGAATATAGACTTGATAAGACAAACAATGTTCACGTAATTCTTGGAAAAGCAAGCTTTGGAAAGGAAAAACTTCTTGATAACTACAACACAGTTATTGAAGCTTTAACAAAAGCAAAGCCAGCTGCAGCAAAGGGACAATACTTCAAGGGAATTTCTCTTGCATCAACAATGGGTCCTGGAGTTAAGGTTCAAGGAACAATTTAATTGTAGGCGTGATAAAAATATTGCCGATTAAAACTATGCCGAAAAGAGCATAGTTTTTTTATAATTTTAAACACCTAAAAACAAAGCATATATACGTTTTTTGAAATATTTGATTAACTAATTGTTAAATAAAAAATCACTCCAAAATAGAGTGATTTTTTATTTATTTAAGCTTATTTAACTTTAATTCTCTTTCTAAGTTTGACTACAATTATTATTACTGCAATTACAACAACTCCACCGAGAACAATAGCTATTATTGCCCAAGTGTTAAGAGGATCTGTCTTAACAACCATATAACTGTATAGTAAATTTCCGCTTTCAGTTGATACTTGAATGAAGTATGTTCCAGCTGATGTAATATTTAGTTCAACTACGCCGATTTCTTCACAAGTTGAAGCGTTGATTTTAAATTCATCGTTTCCACAGGTTAGGATACAATCTCCAACAGTGTTGTAAATATTTACAGCATTGAAAGACACCTTAATTGTATCAGTTGTTGTGCTTCCCTCAGGAAGTGAAACATCGATAGGAGGAAGAGCGGATCTAATTAAGAAACTGAATGTAAATTTAGTTGTCTCGTTGTTTGTTGTATTTAACTTTTTGTTTGTGTCAATCGTTACAGTCCATCTTCCAGTTGAATCATCATTATAGTATGAAACATAGATTGAATCTTTATTACCTAAGACATTTGATAAATCTTTAACATCTGTAATTCCATCGTCTTTCAATACCTTGGTTATCATATATGTATCGAAAGCTGAATAACTAAAAGCATATCTCGATTCATTAGGATTGATAATAGTGAATGTGTAAACTTGTGATCTAAGTTCTGTTCCATTTGATGCTGTTGCTTTAAATGAAACTTGATAATATCCAACTTCAGAGAATAAGTATGTGTTAGTGGTTCCAGCTTCGAGAGTAGGAGTAAACTCAATTCCATTTTTCTTTGCTATAATTTTATTTTCAGAAGAAGGAAGGTAGAATGTTTCAATATTTTCTAAAACGAGTTTAACTGTTCCGTTAAATACTCCTTTATCAATCGCTTCAGTCTTAATTTCTTCTCCATTTTCTTGGTGAATCATAGTGAAGTGAGCATCTTTTAAGTATATTAATTCGAAATAGTCGTTAGCTCCAAACTTCTGAATATTTCCTGCGTTATCAATGATTCTAATCTTGTATAATCCAGAAATTTCTAGGATAGTGTAAGATACGTTTTCTCCCTCATAGTAAATTGGGAGATCGAGAATCTTGCCATCTTTTTCAATTTCAAGATTTATTTTATTTTCTTGTAGTCCGAAGTAAGTGCTCCATTTTAGAATCAGGCTTTTGTCTGTTGAGTCTTGTGCCATCGCAACTATGGCTTTTGATTCATTTACAATAGAGATATCATTTCCTTCTAGGATATATGAGAACTTACTGCTTGGTGATATCGAGGTAGGGATGTAAGAAATTACAACATAGTCGCTGTATGGAGAAACTCCATCTGGATAATTCTCACCTGATTTGTTTGTAATGATATATATTACAGTTGTAACACCTTGTTTAGTAATTGTTTTAGATACAGTAGGAGTTTGGATTTGTTGATATACATTTGTTTCAATCTTAACACGAGCTTTTTCAGAATAGGCTACATTAACTAGATAATAGTTAGCATATTGCTTGTTGTCTTCTGAATCTGTGAAGTATGATTTTTCTGCTTTAACAACATTTCCGTCGAGTGTTACATAGTAGAAACTTGAAGTTGAATCAAGAACTTCCAATTTATACATTCTATACTCATTTGTAAAGAGTGTATCTGAAAGATATCGGAACATAATATAATAGATTCCACTCTCAGTAATTTTATATCCCGATTCAACAGCATTAAATTCTTTTTCACCTTCTTTGTAAATGAATGCAGAATAAGGAATATCGAATTCTTTATTAGTATAAGACAATGTAACTACAGAAGCAAATGTCTTTCCGCTATAGCAAGAATAATCTTTTTCGCCTATTTTTACTGTTTCGCTATAATTATTGAACTTATCATT
>CAMEYT010000119.1 GCA_945947685.1 uncultured Bacillota bacterium
CAGCGAACCAATATATCTGTAATTCATCTCATATTTTTCAGGAATTTCATTTAAAGTTTGTTTAGAGAACACAATCTTTGTTCCCATATATTTGTTTATATCCTCCATTTTTGATGCTAAATTTACAACATCAGATATAATTGTTGGTGCTTTGCGTTCCTCTTCACCTACAATTCCAAATATGATATCTCCTGTATTGATTGAAATTTTTGTATCAACATTTGGCAAATCTTTTTGAGCTTTGTTTTTTACTTCTATAGCACGAATAATAGCATGGGCACAATCCAAAGCACGCTCTGCGCGTGGGAATACAGCTAGAATTCCATCTCCCAAATATTTATCTACAAAACCATCATATTTTCTAACTAAGGGAGAAATTACATTAAGATAAGAATTTATAAAATTGAAATTTTCCTCAAGGCTCAATGTAGTGCTTACAGATGTTGAACTTAACAAATCACAAAATAAAGTGGTTGCTTTCTTCTGCACTTGATTTCCCAATTCGAGTTCACTAATACTACCCTTACCTAGGAATTTCAGAAATTGTTTTGGAATAAATTTTTGTGCTTCTATATCCGCTTGCTTAACACGATTTTCTTTTTCTTTATAATTGTAATTTATCCGTTCTAAAGAATCCTCTATTTTCTGGAATTGCTTCGTTTTGCCAATTATAATCGCTCCATCTGTAATTCGTCCATCACCAAGTTTAGCTGTCGCTTTTTCAATTTTCTGAATAGGCCTACAAACATATGCAAACATTACAAAACTGATTAAAATATATACTAGTGTCAAAAGTACTGCCCATAAAATCGAATTATATCTATTGTCCGCTGATATGTTTAAAACTGCACGAATAGCCGTTGCTGTTTTCTTTGGCAGTGTTCCAAAATCAGCAAGAATATATATCCCAGTCCCATACATAATGGTGAGCGGCGTTATTGAGAAAAATAAAACCTTAGAAAGTTTTAATATCCGCAAAAATCTCATATAACAGATGACACTAAATATTGTGCTAACGCCAATGAAACATAACCCAATAATTGCAAGCGTCCCAAAATTAAAAACAAAACCCGTTTCAGTAGGTGTTATACCTTCAAAAATATACTTGGATAACACTGCACCAGGTATGAATGTAACTATGTAAATTGCTAGAAAAATCTTCGTTGATAATCTCATAATTTTATTTTGTTAAAAAAACAAAAATGTATTCAAAAATTAAACACATTTTCCAACTTAAAGATTTGAATAGATTTTTATCTTTTATACATAATATTTTTGGAGGATAAAAATGGATAAAAAAGTAACAAATTATTTAAATGCTATATATCAGAATTCAAAGACAGCACTCGAATCAATCGATGGAATTATTCCAAAAATTGAATGTAAAAATTTAAGAGATGAAATCAAAAAACTTGAAAAAAAATATAGACAAATTGCAGAGAAATGTGAAACATTTGCATCTGAAAATAAAATAGAAGAAATTAAAGATAATAGCTGGTTTGAAAAAGCTCGTCTTTGGACATCAATCAATGTTGGAACTTTAACAGATAAGTCAAATAGAAAAATTTCTGAAATGATGTTGTTCGGAACTTTTATGGGTATAATAACCTGTATCAAAGATGAATTTGATCACAAAGGAATAAATTCAGAAATAGATGAAATAGCTAAAGAATTGAAAGACATTGAAAGAGAGAGTATCTCAACACTTATCCCTTATTTAGAAAAATAAGTTCAAATGTTAATTTCCAATCCAAGAAGAAAGATTGCTAATGATTCAGTTAATAAGCTAATAAGCAAGAATATAATTGAAAAATTAAAAAAAATATTTTTTTGACAGATTTCTTGCGATGTATTTACAATCTGCTTTGATAAATCTAAATCAAAATTATCCGACTTATAACCTTTTAAATCCGGATAATTTTTTATTATTTCCTCAATATAATTTTTTTCATTTATTTTTGAAATATCTTTATAATAAAATATATTTATTTTTTTATCCAATTTTTCATAATTTTTTGTTTTATATCTCCTTGAAAAAATTGCCAAAAAGCCATATAAAACTGAGATTAAAGAAAATATAATAGCAATCGATGAAAGAGCGGTAATTAAAGGCGGAAAATTATTTAAATATGTCGCAGAAAATACCGTTAAAGCAGTTGGCAATGTAACTAAAATCGAGAACTTTGACTCAATATATTTTAATTTATCGTTTAATAAATTATTTGTATATTTTAACATTTCCTTCATATAGATTTTATTGACATATTTAATTATTTATTTTTATATTTTTTGTATTTATTTGAATTATTTTGTCGAATTATTTTTATTAATTATTTCGTCAATTTTTGCATTTAATGGATATATTAAACTTAATCTTACAAAGGTGTCTTCTGTAATCCATTTATTATTTTTAGTATATAAAAAAATTGTCCTCTTCCTTGGATGAATTGTCTTTAGGATATCTAACAGAGTAACTTCATTATTTACACTTCTTATATCCACTCTACTAAAATTTTTTGTAGATTTTTTAATGAGACCAACAACTTCATACTTACTTTCTTTTTTTATTTCCAACAATCCACTCAATAAA
>CAMEYT010000120.1 GCA_945947685.1 uncultured Bacillota bacterium
CAAAAATCTTCATTAAATACCCTTAAGAACTTCCTGAACAGTTCTCATATCACATTTTCCATTATAATTTGCTTTGAAATGCTTCATAACAAAAGGAATAGATTTATCAGGAAGGGCATTGATAATGCTTTTAATTTCTTCCTTACTCATCATTTGAGGTAAGAATTTTGTTAAAATATCAATTTGTTTTGCAGATTGCTCAGCCATTTCATTATGATTAGCTCTAGTATAATTTTCCCTTTCTTCGTTTAATTCTTTTATAGTTTTTTGAAGAATAGCAACTAAGTCAGCATCAACAAGTTCTCCACCATTTTCTCTCTTTCTGATCTCTTCAAGTTTAACCTTATTTAATACCACACTAAAAATTCCACGAGATACAGTATCTCTGTTTTTCATAGCCTCAATATTTGCTTTTTTAAGCTCATCGATAATCATTTTTTATCCTCCTTATGACTATATTATATATTTTTTTGCACAAATACGCAAGTTTTTTAGGACGATATAACTCAATAGTTTTGCCTTTTTATGAAGAAAAACTCTTTAAAACGGGTTAATTTTGAAGCAAGAGAACTAAAAACATATTGAGAAATTTGAAGAATTAACAAAAATAAAATAAAATTTTCAAAAAATACAAAAAAATGTTGACAAATTTTTCTGTTTAAGTATAATGAATATCGAACCTTTATAATCCCTCGTTAAAGGTTATGGCGGTATAGCTCAGCTGGCTAGAGCGCACGATTCATACTCGTGAGGTCAACGGTTCGATCCCATTTACCGCTACCATATTAAAAGCAAAAAACAGCATATTGCTGTTTTTTTGTTTTAAATTTGAATAGCTCTTAATTTTAGCGAGAATGTCATATAAAAAGTTCAACAAGCTTGAGCCAAGTATTTCAGTTTAAGAATTTTGTTATTTCTTTTTTAATAGGTCTTCAAGTTCTTTGCACCTTTTCTCATCCATTGCAAGAGTGGTACCTAAAGGATATACTCTTCCGAGTTTTTCATATTTATTTTTTGCCATCGTGTGATAGGGAAGAAGTTCCACCCTCTCAATATTTTTGAGATTTGATATAAAGGTCTTCAATTCTAATATTTGTTCAATGCTATCGTTGACTCCCGGAACAATTACTTGTCGGAGCCACATCTTCTTGTTTTTTCTCTGGCACGTTTCGAGAAATTTTAGGGATGTTTCAATTTTTTGTCTTGTTATCTTTGTATAAAGCTCAGAATTACATGCTTTAATATCCATTATCACTAAATCGGTATAATCTAAAATTTCGTCATAGTTTACTCCAAAGCCTGATGTATCTAAACAAGTGTGGATTCCCTCTTGTTTGCAAAGTTTTATTGTTTCCAACAAAAAATCTCTTTGAGTTAGAGGTTCTCCACCCGAGAAAGTAACCCCTCCATTGTCTTTATAATAAGGCTTATATCTTTTCAAAAATGTTACGAGTTCCTCAGGGGTATATTCCTTGATATTTCCATCCATATCTTGCATCTCTGGATTATGGCAATAAAGGCAATGAAGAGGGCAGCCTTGCAAAAACACAACGGTTCTAATTCCAGGACCGTCTAAAAGTCCAAGTGTTTGTATTTCTGCAATTCTGCCCTTTATATTTTTTTTCATTTCTATTTAATTTTTATATGTTTCGCTTATTTTTAAAGATTTCTTAAAATTGTTGATTTCTTCATCATTAATATCACTCATTTTAGCTTTTTTAAGACCCGTTCTTACAAGAAAATAACCAAAGCTAATTTCTTTTCCGTCTTTGTTATATTTAGTAGTGTCTCGTCTAAGGTCTGGCAAAAGTGTGTATACTTGTCCGCCTTTTTGTTCATCTTCCTTAAAAGAATATTCCTTTAGAGGTATGCCAAAGTAGTTGTTGTCCTTATTTATTTTTGCAAGAGCTGGATCGCATACAAAGAATTCTCCGTTTGCATTTGGATATACAAAAGCCACATGTATGTCTTTCTCCCCATCTTTGCAGGTGAGTAGCATTCCGTGATATTTTGTCAAAAGACAACTACAGAAATTTAAACAACATCCAGTCATTTTATCATCCGAGCTAGCCTCACAAATTTTGTTGAATTGTCTTAAGAAAAACTCTTTTGGATTTAGTATAATATTCACATTATTCTCCCCGACAACTGCTTTAGCGTCGTAATTAACGCGTTTTAAGAAGTTTTCATATTTTTCTTTTGTTAAATACTCAAGCTCGTCGAAGTTTATTATTTCATCTGTTGATATTTTTTCCATTTTTTACTCCTCGAAGAGATTATAACAAAACTTTCCTGAATTGTCAATATCTGGTTTTAAATCCTATCATGGAAAGTTCGAGCGATAACTTCTTCTTGATGAGCTCTACTCAATCGATTGAAGTTTACTGCATACCCCGAGACTCTTATCGTAAGAGTAGGGTATTTTCCTGGATTATTCATAGCATCAATAAGTAATTCTCTATTCAAAACATTAACATTTAAATGGTGTGCTTTTTGAGAAAAATAACCATCCAGAATACTAACTAAGTTCGTAACCCTTTCTTTTTCGTTTTTACCCAAAGCAGAAGGG
>CAMEYT010000121.1 GCA_945947685.1 uncultured Bacillota bacterium
TTTTATTTGTTTGAAAAGGCAAAGAGTATGATTATAAACGCTTGTAAGATTCAACTCCCAGAGTTTAATATTTATTCTTTTGATGACGATAATTTCTCGGTAAAGGCTTTTACTGATAGTTGCGAAGTGTTTCCGATAGGAGATATGTATAGAGTTGTTGTATTAAAGGGAATAACAAAGATAAACGAAAGTGATAAAAAAGAAATTTTGAGATATTTATCTAAGCCAGTCGAGTCAACTGTTGTGATAGTGCAGGATTTCTTTGGAAAGTTTGATTTTATAAAAAAGGACGCTGAGTCAGTTGATGCAAAGAGAATGGATAAAATTTTGCTTACTAAGATAATAGTCAACGATTTGATTAAGCAAGGGAAGAAGATTAGTGCTGAAGCTGTGGATACACTCATTGAAGCTTGTAATGGATATTTGACAAAAATTCAGAATGAACTGGTCAAGATAATTAACTATGAAGATGATGAGTTGATAACAAAATCAGTAGTGGATGCCGTTGTAATAAAGGATATCGAATATACTGTCTTTGAGTTAACTGATGCACTTGGGAAAAAAGATGGAGATAAAGCTCTTCGATTGTTGAGTTCAATGGAAAAGGAACAAGGAGTGTTAAGTTTGATATCAAATCACTTTAGAAGATTATTCTTTATAAGTATATCCGATATGACTAATGCTGAATTATCCAATTATTTGGGAGTAAAAGAATATGCAATTATCAAAGCAAAAGGACTTTTAAAAGAATTCTCGAAGAATCAATTAAGAAAAATAAATAAACTTTTAGAAGAAGTGGATTATTCAATAAAATCAGGAGCAATGCAGCCGATTAATGCATTGTATTACCTTGTTTTCAATATTTTATATATTTAGGAGAGAAAATGTTGGGAGTATTTAGTAGAGGAGAAGTAAAAGTTGGACTAGCACTTGGAGGCGGAGGAGCTAGAGGATTTGCTCACCTTGGTGCAATAAAGGCATTCGAAGAATTTGGAATAACTTTTTCATATATTGCAGGGACGAGTGCTGGAAGCGTAGTTGGTGCGTGCTATGCCGCGGGAATGAGCTTTGATGAAATTTATGCCGTGGCTAAGACTATCAAAGAAAAAGAGATTAGGACAAGTAAGCTTCCCATAATTCCTTCCAAGACAGATGGGATAGAAAATTTAATAACGCGAGCTGTAGGGGATATAAATATAGAAGACTTAAAAATTCCTTTTTCAGCTGTTGCTGTTGATTTGAAATCTACAAAAGAGGTATGTATTTCTAAAGGGAAATTAGCAAAAGCAGTCGCCGGTTCTTGTTGTATTCCTGGCGTTTTTGTTCCAGTTGAATTTGGAGATATGCTATTATGTGATGGCGGATTGCAAAATACAATACCTGCTGATATTCCTAGATATTTTGGATGTGATTATGTTATAGCTGTTGATTGTCATAAAACAAGAAATTATGGGACTTCGAGTTCAAAGATTATTGATGTTCTAAGTTGTTCAATTCGTATTTTAATGAAGGGAAATGCTGTGAAAGGGTATGTTAATTCAGATATTATAATTCAGCCGGACACGAAGCGTTTTAAAGCTACTAAGACGGAAGGGATTGATGATATGATAGAGGAAGGATATCGTGCGACAGTAGATCTGATGCCCCAGATTAAGGAATTAATAAGGAAAAAGCCTTTTAGAAAGAGAAAAATAATTTCAGAAAAGGATGAAATAACATTTATAAAATGAAAAAAAAGATAGACAGAAAAGAGTTGGTTATAAGACTATCAATAAGTATTCTCATTATATGTATGGGAATACTTTCTTTTGTGTTTGCTGATTTTATTGAAAGAAAGATTATTAATGATAAGATTTCTAATCTTGAAAAATGTAATTTTACCATGTATACAGTCGATGTGGGACAGGGTGATGCAATTTATTTAGAATTTAACGATAAAAATATGTTAGTTGACTGTGGACCTAAAAGTGGAGTAGATAATTTAAAGCAGTTTTTGGACGAAAGAGATGTTCACCAGATTGATTTTTTAGTTTATACTCATGCAGACGAAGATCATATAGGCGGAGGAAAGGAGATTTTTGAATCTTATGAGATAAGGACTCTTTATAGACCCAAAATATTATCTGCAACTGAAGAAGCTAGATTTGGAAATTATAATAATTACAATGTTAAGGATACAAAATCATATGATGAATCAATTATGAGTGCTTATGAAGAAGAGGGATGTAATATAAAATATTCTTTCGAATATGAAATAATTTCTGGAGAAGGGTATAAGATAACGTTTTTGAACCCGGATCAAGATAATTACATCTATTCTAATGATTATTCAGCTGTTTTATTAATTGAAGTCAATGGTAAAAAAATTCTTTTGCAGGGAGATGCTGAAACAAATATTGAAACAAGATTACTTGTTTCTTATGGGGATGAATTAGATGTTGATATATTAAAAGTTTCTCACCATGGGTCAAAATCCTCTTCAGGGAAAGACTTCTTGCAAGTTGTTACACCAGAATATGCGTTTATAAGTGTTGGAGAGAATCAATGGGGAATGCCTCATACAAAGG
>CAMEYT010000122.1 GCA_945947685.1 uncultured Bacillota bacterium
CGATTTTTTTTCGCTGTTCCACCCTAATTCGCACTTTCGTGCCTTATTATAGTCTTTACGCCGACAAGCGTTCGCTCCGGGATTCCAACCCCATCATTACTGCGTTTATTATATCAATTAAAAAAAAGGTTGTCAAGCAAATTAATTAAATTCTATCTTGACATATTGGATATTTGTGATATAATATTTCTAAATTGAGGAGGCTGCAAGTGTCAATTAAGAATTTATTCAGAAGAAAAGGCAAATTAAGAATGAAGGTAGAATCATCTGAGACTGCTTCTAAAACTAAAAGAAGGAGAGAGCGTAAACCTTTATCCAAAAAAGGAAAGATTGTTTTAGGAACAACAATTCCAGCATTAGTCATTATTCCGGCACTAGTCATCACCATTTTACATTTTGTTGGAACAGCCCCTAATAATAGAGTAGATATCCCAGGAAGCGACCCTCTTGATCATAGAATTGAACAAGAATTAACAGACGAAGAAAAAGAGGAAAATGAAAAGCTTCTTGAGGACTATAATCAAGGAGATGCGAATATAGCGGATAATTATCACAGGGATGACAGTTATTTTGAAGAAAATAAAACGGCTGAAGAATCAGTGGAAAATCCAGGTAAAAATGACGAGAGATATGATGAAGATACAGATAGTAACGAAGTTGTTTACAATGGAAAATCTGAAGAAAAAGATAAAAATTTGTAATTTTAATTAAAAAAATAATAAAAACACTTGATAAATATTCATTAATATGATATAATGACAAAGACTTCGAGTGGTCCGCTAATCTTAGTAATTATGAACACTTTGTCAAAAATCTGAAAAAAGGAGATAAGTCATGGCAAATATTATAGACCAAATTGAAAAAGAAAATATGAAAGAAACTATCCCTCAATTCAACGTGGGTGATACAGTTAGAGTTTCAGTTCGTATTAAAGAAGGAGATAAAGAAAGACTCCAAGGTTATGAAGGCGTTGTAATTGCTAGAAGAAATGGTGGAATCAGAGAAACATTCACAGTTAGAAAAATCTCTAACGGTGTAGGTGTAGAAAGAACATTCCCAATTCATTCACCATTGGTAGCTGACGTTGTTGTAACAAGAAAAGGTAAGCCGGCAAGAGCAAAGCTTTACTATGTAAGAAATCTTACTGGAAAGGCTGCAAAAGTTAAATCAGCGGAAAATAACTAAATATCAAATAAAATATCGTTTTATACGATATTTTTTTTGTGTTTTTTAAAAAAGTATGCTAAACTACTTATCTGTAAAAGGAGGCAATATGCTCTCAAAAGTTAAAAGTTTTGGGTTGCTGGGCATTGAAGGATTTCCTATTGAAGTCGAAACGGATATAGTAAACGGACTCCCTGGTCTGAGTATTGTTGGACTGGGAGACACAACTGTCAAAGAGTCGAAAGAAAGAATCAGATGTGCGATTTTAAATTCAGGATATAAATTTTCGAATAAAAAGATAACAATTAATTTAGCTCCCGCTGACGTCAAAAAGGAGGGAGCGATCTATGATCTAGCAATGGCTATAGGAATTCTAGGCTCAACCGAAGAAAATATTAAAAATGCTTTGGAGAGAGAAAAAAATAGAGATTTAGTCATACTCGGTGAACTTTCCCTTGATGGATGCGTTAAGAGAGTAAAAGGAGTTCTCCCTATACTTATTTCTGCTCGTAAACTTGGATTTAAGAAATTTATTATTCCAAGAGAAAATCTTATTGAAGCAAGCTTTATCGAAGGAATAGATGTGTTTGGAATAGCTACTTTGACTGAAACGGTTGATTTTATCACGGGAAAGAGAAATATTCTTCCAATAGAAACGACATCATATGACGAAGTTATTTCAAATAATACTGGCGGTTTGGATTTTTGCTATGTTAAGGGACAGGCAAAGGCGAAGAGAGCATTGGAAATAGCTGCCGCAGGTGGACATAATGTCCTTATGATAGGCCCTCCTGGAAGTGGGAAGAGTATGTTAGCAAAGTGTTTTCCTACAATCCTTCCTGATATGACATTTGAGGAAGCATTAGAGGTTACAAAAATACATTCCATAGCGGGTGAATTAGATTACAAAAAGGGAATAGTTACGCAAAGACCTTTTAGAACTCCGCATCATACAGCTTCAACTGTTAGCTTGACGGGTGGAGGAACGTTTAGTAAACCAGGAGAAATTAGCTTGGCACATAACGGAGTGCTATATTTGGATGAATTTCCTGAGTATAGCCGACACACGATTGAAACATTAAGACAACCTCTTGAAGATGGCGTTATTACTGTTGCAAGGTCGGCCTTAACAGTTACTTATCCGGCAAGTTTCACACTGATTGCGTCAATGAATCCTTGTCCTTGTGGAAACTATGGGGCAAAGGATCGGGAATGTAAATGTTCTCCCTCTCAAATACATAAATATTTAGCGAAGATCTCAGGACCAATAATGGATAGAATTGATATTCATATTGAGGTTGATAATGTTACATTTGATGATTTAAGAAGCAATTCAACTGAGGAGTGTTCGAAAGATATAAAGAAGAGAGTTGACGCCGCAAGGCAAAT
>CAMEYT010000123.1 GCA_945947685.1 uncultured Bacillota bacterium
TCGATTATTTTGTCCTTGCTTTAAATATTAAACCAAATAAGAATGCAAATCCTACTGCTGCAGCAATTCCTCCAGCTGTTGCTTGTAAACCTCCAGTAAAGGCACCTAGAACTCCTGTCGCCTTGACTGCTCCAATAGCCCCTCTAGCTAATGAGGCGCCAAATCCTATAATCGGAACAGTTATTCCTGCTTTTGCAAACGCTGCTATTGGTTCAAATATAGTGCAAGCTTCTAAAAGCACGCCTACTAAAACAAAAGTAACTACAATCCTTGAAGATGTAATCTTTGTTGTAATAATAAGGATTTGACCAATAGTACATATTGCTCCCCCAATTAGAAACACCCATAAATATGTTAAAAAGTATTCCATACATCCTCCTATTATTCAATATTTTCTATTACAACAGCGTGGCAAATTCCCGGAATTGAATCACCTTGTTGAGATGCTGTCGTTGACATTAATGCCCCAGTTGGCAAGAAAAGAACCCTATTTATTTCTTTTTTATTAAGTTTCCCCAAAATGAATGATGCAAATATACTTGCACTACAGCCGCATCCACTACCTCCACACATTGTGTCTTGCTTTCTAGAGAAATACACGTGTCCACAATCAGTATAATTTGTCCCGAGCTTTAAACCTTTTTCTTCAAGCAAATCAATCAAAATTTCACTGCCTAATTTCCCCAAATCTCCTGTTACAATTAAATCATAGTAACTTGGATCACGCTTTGTGTCCTTAAAATGAGTTAAAATCGTGTCTGCAGCTGCAGGTGCCATAGCTGCGCCCATATTGTTTACATCAGTTATATTATAATCTACGACCTTGCCAAATGTTGCCATTGTAATTCTCGGTCCTTTCCCTTCTTTTGAAAGGACACATGCACCGGCGCCTGTAACCGTCCACTGCGATGTTGGAACTCTCTGATTGCCAAGTTCTAAAGGGAATCGAAACTGACGCTCTGCTGTAGAGAAATGAGAAGCCGTTGAGCATACAACATTATCAAAGAAACCTCCATCGATAAGCATCGCACCAACTGCTAGCGTTTCTGCCATTGTTGAGCATGCTCCAAATAAGCCTAAATAAGGGATACTAAACTGTCTTGCAGCATATGATGAACTAATAATTTGATTTAATAAATCTCCAGACAAAATCAAATTAATCTTATCTGCACCTATTTTTGATTTTTTTATTGCCCCTTTTATAACATGCTCAATCATCTTTCTTTCTGCTTTTTCATAAGTTTTTTCTCCAAAAAAATCTTTTTCCATTATGAAATCAAAATATTGTCCAAAAGGGCCATTTCCTTCTTTAGGACCAACAATAGAATAAGAACCGGTTATGATTGGTTTATTATAGAAATAAATAGATTGCCTCTTTGCCATTTTCGCCTCACACAAACAAATATATTAACCCAACAACTATGCTTGCTACTACTCCAACAACAATAACAGGTCCAGCTATGGTAAACATTTTTACACACATTCCAAAAATAATTCCCTCATTTTTGAATTCTACCGCAGGACTCGTTATCGAATTTGAAAAACCAGTAATTGGGACAATAGAACCTCCTCCTGCGAATTTCCCTATTTTATCATAAATGCCAATGCCTGTTAGCAAAGATGCGAGAAATATTAAAAATATTGATGCATAAGTGCTTGCAGTTTGTTCAGACATACTTGGGAAACAATACATAAGCAGGTCGCTTGCTCCCTGCCCAATCATACAAATAACACCACCAACCCAAAATGAATTAAACAATGATGGCCAAGCCTTAGTTTTAGGAATTCTTGCTTCTACATATTTATTATAAGCTTCATCACGTTCCTTTACGTTCATAATATCTCCTTTAAAGCTAATTTTTGCCAGTTTAATAAAAGATAAACACAACTATTTGTAATAATTAAAAAAAAACTACAGATAATAAAGGCAATAATGGAGGTATTATGAAGAAAAAATATTTTATTATAGGGTTATGTTTAGCGTCTTGTTTAGGATTAACTGGATGTGGCAGTTCTCAAGAAGCAGTAGTAACAAATTTATCTAATCAAATTGACCTTTTAAATAACACTGTTAATTCCATTAACAGAAATATGAGCAATATCCCTAATTTATCAGCTGCACAGGAAGATAAAAATATAAATAGTGTTTATCAATCTGCTAAAACCATTATGGAAAATCAAAAAACATATAAGACAGCAATTACAACAAAAAATAATATGATAAAAAAGGCCATAGTTGATAGAAATTTAAAGTTAACAGACAAAGATAAAAAAGCCTTGATTGATTTGACTAGCGCACTCTCTAAAAATACAAGAAGTCTCGATGAATCAAGATCTGAAATGGTTCGAGCTGCAACTGATGTTGGTAAATCCTACAAAGACTCTAATTCTTCTACAATGCAAATATCTGCTAAGGTTAATCGCCTTTCAAATTGTATGAATTCACAATCAAGTTATTATAAAAATTTGATATCGACTTTAAATAATATTGAAGGTATATTGAATATAGATGATTCTTCGTTTGATTATAATAATATTAATGA